>NZ_CAJODJ010000025.1:0-38706 GCF_905233225.1 Methanobrevibacter sp. UBA212 | reverse complement strand
TCTACTATCAAGATCTTAATCGGAGGAGAGCAAAACATGATATTTCCTCTATCGCGATTCATAAAAAGACTAAAAGACAAATTCCAACTCTACAAACCCAAAGCAGACGGCGTACAATTCGTAAAACCACACAACACAAGCAGAACATGCCACCACTGCGGACACATAAACAAAAAGTTAAAAGTCAAAACACGCAACCCGGTATGTCAAAAATGCGGAAAAACACTTGATAGAGACACAAACGCAGCAATTAATATTCTAAACCGCTGGTTCAACGGAGATAGCCTGAAAAAATACTTAAATTAACCATTATTAAGTGAAAAAAAATTCAGGAATCCCCACCCTCTTTTAGGGTGGGGTGGTTCAAATTCTATCCAGTTTACTGTGAAAAAACTACTACTTAACACCCAACAAACAATTAATAAACAATAAATTGAAAAAAATAAGAATATTAGGAAAAAAATCCTAATTTTAACTAACTATTTTAAAAATTAATATTTAAAACAAATATTTGCCAAACATTATCCGAAATTTAAGCAGAAAAATTTAAAAATCAAGGTGTTGAAAAAATAGTTTACAAATTAACAGTATTTAGGATTTTACTAATTTTTAAGTATCATTAGAACAATAAATATATTCAATTGAATTTTAACTAACTTTTCAGCAGAGCAATAATGATGCAAACAGTAAAGGAGGAAATGACATGAAACTTAAACATTTGCTATTAATAGTCCTGGTGATATTGTGTGTGTTTTTGTTCTTTCTGATATCAATAGACCAATCTGACAATAGCCAAACAACAATACTAGGACCCAAGGGCGATTTTTCCATGGCCGCCACAGGAGACGTGATGTTTGCAAGAAACATGCCAGGGGTAATAAGTCAGGACTCCTCACCATTTGAAGGGGTGAAGGATGTAGTCTCAAACGTTGATTTGCTCTTGGTGAACTTTGAAAATGCAGCAACGACAACGGAAAATGCAGTTAAAGGCGATTTCCCATTTAAATGTGATCCAAGCTATGTTCCGCTTTTAAAAGTAACCAACAATACCGTTGCAGCCCTTGCGAATAACCATGCTATGGATTATGGCGTTGACGGTATGCACGATACATTGAAATATCTAAATGAATCAGGCATCTATTCAGTGGGTGCCGGAGACAATGAGGATGCCGCACACCAGCCTGTTGTTAAAAACATCAATGGCCGCAAGGTGACCATACTGAATTATATGGATGCCAATGACTTTTCAGAATATGATTATGATACAATACCTTATGCAAACGGATCCCATTTCGGCTATTCTGCTTATGACCGTGCAGATGCACAAAAACAAATCAGCGAAAACAACGATTCAGATTTGATTGTTGCAATGCTTCATTACGGAAATGAATATTCAACATCCCCAAATGACGACCAGATCAGGATATCACATGAACTGATTGATGACGGCGTGGATGTCGTAATAGGTTCCCATCCGCATGTTCCTCAGGGAGTGGAGATGTACAATGGAAAACCGATCTTTTACAGTCTAGGCAATTTCATTTTCGATATGTCAGGTGGAGATATGGACTCCACATACTTTGTGAAAATCGATTTGGTCAACAACACCGGAGAATGTACAATCTATCCGGTTTACAATTCAAATTTCCTTCCTCAGAGAATGGATGCCGAAGCGGGAAAGACATTTATAAAAGGCCTTACACCATTGCCTTCCGAATTAAATGTGACTGATGACGGAGTTGGAAAATTAAGATTTAATCCATAATATTCTTAATTTTCCCTATTTTTTATTTTTTAAATAATTTATTTTCTTATTTTACAGTTTAAAATAAGTATTAACTTAGGAATTATCCGAATCCCTAAAAAATCAGCTTTTGAATTAATGCTTAAAAAAATATTAAAAAAAAGTATTTAGTAATGACTTTGTGGAGTCATTCCTAAATGATGATCTTCGCTTTTTTTACCAGGTATTCCGTAAGCGTCAGCCCTGCATTGGGTACATGCCCTGAATACCGGAATAATCTCTTCAACCTGTTCCCTGACAGATTCCATCATCATACAGTCAGGCCTTTCGAGGTCTTTCATCTTACCTAAAGGAATCAATGGTAAAACATTCATTAAAGCCGCTCCGCGTTTTTCAACTTCACGAGCAATTTCAACGATGTGCTCATCATTGACTGTAGGAATTAAAACTGAGTTTACCTTAACAACCAATCCGTTGGCAGCTGCCTTTTCAACACCTTCCAATTGATTTTTGATTAAGATTTCAACAGCTTCACGACCTTTGTAAACCTTGCCTTCATATTTGATGAATGAATAGATTTTTTCTGCAATTTCAGGATCAACCGCATTGATTGTAACAGTCACGGAGTTCACGCCAAGTTCAGCCAATTTGTCTGCATATTTTGGCAGCAAAAGTCCGTTTGTACTCATACATTTTATTAAATCAGGCTGTTCTGTTGCCAATTTTTCAAAGAATTCAAATGTTTCTTCGTTTGCAAGTGAATCTCCAGGTCCTGCAACTCCAACAACTGCAATAGGACCGTCTGCGGTAACGTCATTAATATGAGTAATTGCATCATCAGGTTTCATAATGCATCCTGCAACACCAGGCCTGTCCTCCTCATTGTTAATGTCTCTTGTACAGAAGTTACAAAAGATATTGCATTTTGGTGCTACCGGTACATGTGCTCTTCCGACCTTATCGTGCATTTTTTCATTGAAACATGGATGTGCTCTTGTTATATGTGCAAATCTTGAACCGTTGTGTTCATTCATAATACCACTACTCCTCAATATAACATCTGTTAATTAGTATTGATACGAACAAATATATAAAGCTTTCTACATGCCCTTGTTTAATTCATCCATAAACTCATGACATTTTTCAATCCATTCGTCCTTAATTAACTCATCAGTAGCCACAACAGCCACAATATCTTCAGAAGACAAATCTTTAATGTTTTTAAAGCCTTCAGGTAAAATTCTGAAAACTGCGTCATAAATACGCCTTTGCAAATTAGAATGAGGATCATCAACAACGACAGAACTTAAATTAGTATAGTCTCCCTTAATCTCAAGCTGATATCTGTTCGGCTGATATATTTCATCCCTTGAAAATTGCATCCATAAAATTTTCAGAATGTTAGGAAGATAGTTTTCGTTATCGACCAAAATCATGGTCTTGTCATTAGCCTTATCATAAGTTAAATTAGCCACATCCTCAAATCTAATAACATTCGAAGTTTTTCTCATTTTAATGGCCAGGACAAACACAGGATCATCAGGATTCACATAAGCCTTCAAATCATCAACAGAAGCGCCTAAAACCAAATCTTGAAAGATTTGTTTGATGATGATTTCATAAACTTCAGCTCCACGCTCATCATAGCATTCAACTAACATCAAATCCACCCTTTAAAAATTATTTATCATCTTGTCTGTGTCCCATTCCGGATACTAAAAGAGCTGATCCTACAGCACCGATATGTTGAGAGTATTCAGGAACAATAACTTCGATTCCACCTAAAGTTTCACTAACCGCTTCAACAAGACCGGAAATCAAACTTGTTCCCCCTACTTGAATTAACGGTTCACGAATATCAATTTCCTGAAGTTGCTGTTCGTAAACCTGCTCGGAAACGGAGTGACATGCTGCCGCTGCAACATCTGCCTTAGATCCGCCTGCAGCAAGTGTGGTAACAAGGTCTTGGATACCGAATACAATACAGTAAGAGTTCAGCATGGCTTTTCTCCAGTCACCCTGAACAGCCAACGGCCCGAGTTCGGTAATGTCAACGTCCAGCCTGCGGGAAGTCATGTCTAAGAATCTGCCTGATGCTCCGGCACAGATACCTCCCATGGTAAAGTTATCCGGAATACCATTGTTAACGGTGATTACCTTGTTGTCCATACCACCGATATCTAAAACGGTAGCCTCTCCTTTTTGACAGTCTGCCAGATATACTGCACCTTTTGCATTGACGGACAATTCTTCCTGAATAAGTTCCGCCTTAAATTCCTGACCCATTGTGAACCTGCCGTAACCGGTGGTTCCAATACCGTCAAGGTCATCCCATCCATAATCGGTTTGTGAAAATGCTTCTGCAGCTGCGGTTTTTGCAGATTCGATGATGTCTTTTGTGGAAGTCCAACCGGTTCCGATAACCTTGTTGTTTTCCATAAGCACTGCTTTTGTAGTGGTTGAACCTGAGTCAAGTCCAAGGGTAAGGCCTTCCTGTTTTTCACGAGCAAGAATGCTTCTACGAGTAACGGTAGTGGCCAATGCTTCCATACGAATAAACAATTCGTCAGCTTTAGTTCTTTCAGTGAATGAATAGGTAACTACAGGAATACGTGTATTGTTCTGTATGAATCTTCTTACCTCATTTCTCACCAATGCCGCTTCGGCACATCTGAAACAGGTTGCAATGAATACCGCATCAGGTCTTGACCTGCCTTCAACAATGGCCATTGCCCTTGCAATCATCAATTTCAGACTTGAACTTTGAGCTGAAAATCCGAATTTTTCATAAGATTCATCAATGTAATCCAAATCAATTTCAGGAAGAACAATCTCAGCGCCAAATTTATTTGCCGCCTTTTCAATTTCCTTTTGAATTCCACTGTATTCTGTTCCGCATGAAACTAATGCAATTTTAACCATTTTATTCTTCCTCCTTAACTGTTTCTTCAAGAGAGTCTACAAAATCATTGATCTTATTTACCATCACATAGGTTTCATCCTGATTTGTAGGGTAATCTAATTCTAAAACAGGAATTCCCTTATTCCTCAGTAAAAATATTGACAGTTCATTGGTTCTTGCACAACCAATACAACCAAATCCATATGGGGCTCCGTCAACAACAATTGCAGCTTCCGCCTCATCTATAAGAGGTCCGATAATTGCCATCCTTCCACGAACACCGGAAGGAACTTCAATAGCCGCATATTTAAGTCCTTGAATCGGATCGTCTTCTGTAATATTCATTGGGGGAGAATCAATCTCCGGATCCTTTATTTTTTGCCTAATCTGTTTTTGTAAAACTAAAGGAGTATGACCTTTTCTCTCAAGTAAATCTGCTAAAATTAATGAGTTTGGAGGATAAACAGCGATTTTAACCATAATTTCACCTATTCTTCTTTATCTAAACATTCATTCATGATTTTTTCAAATTCGTCAACGCTAACTGGTTTTTTCTCTTCAATCTCTACATCTTTACGCTCTTCGAGAGCATTTGCAACAAAACCAAGTATTCTGTACTCTTTTTCCATCTGATGGAAACCTTCTCTTGGACCAAATCTATGACCTCTGCAACGTCTAGGATCGCCTGGAGCAAATCCTCTTTCCTTTGTGAAAATGTGGTTCGGGTCAAGCTTTCTTATTTCTTCAATTGCCTTGTAGACATCCTCACTTTTCCCGCTAATCATAGAACCGTAACAGGTATTCTTTATTGTGAGCGGCAAACCGAGCATATGAAACTCAGTGACAATTTCCTGTTCGCTCACATGAGCTCCCGGCCCAATAAAAATCATACGGGTAATTACATCAGGATCCCAATCTTCTTTACCCAATTCAGGACTCATGGTTAGATTCTGTGACATAAACTTCAACTCCCTCTTTTAATTTTTCAAGAATATCATAATCAGAAGTGATATCTCCAATAATATTTGTTGCCTCGAAACTTTCTGCAGTCGGACCAAATTCCACATTATCCTCAAATCTGATACCGATTAAACCGGCACTTTTTGAAGCCATGTTTGTAATACCTATTTGACCCCTAATTACCTTATCCACAGGGTTATTTTCAGGAATTAGACCTTTAGCTAATTTTTTATCCCCTTCAAATATGACAATGTGCATTCCAGGTACCGCAAAGTGAACTTTGATTTTACCGATAGGATTTTCTAAAAGTCCGGACAAGAATTTGAAGTACTTTACAGACCTTGGAGCATTATCAGTGAATTTAATGGAACATAAATCCTCTTTGTTAATTGCCTTGGTAATTACCTGACCCTCTTTCAATATATCAATTGTATGTTTTGGAGTTTGCTCGACAATGATTGCATCATCATCAACCAAACCATCTATCATGTGTTCAACACCTACAGCAGACAACATTTCTGTAGCTTCTTTTTGAGTTTTATTTAATAACATTAATCTTTGCTGCTCTGATTTAACAGTGATGAAATCATTTTCTTTTGCAATGTCAATAATCTCCATACCATTTACAATACGACCAACAGTGGTATGATTTGGAGTTAAAACTCTGTTTTCACGATAAATATATAATTTTCCTACACCCACACCATTATTCCTAACGGTGATAGTTCCTCTATTCCTCAAGGTAGTATCTTCTTTAGGTTTAATTATTCCTGCCAAGTCATAAAAACCAATGAAGGATTCGCTATCATATGAAACTTTAATTCTACCATCTTTAATAAGTGAAAATAGATGTTCTACACACACCGGAGAATCCTCATTGATTTCGAATGAAATATAAGTAAATAGTTCATTGCCCTCCTGTAGAACTGTGCTTAAGTCGGACACTGAAGCACTGTCAGTTGTTGTGCTTCTCTCGATGATCGGTTCTATGCCGGTTACCCTATCATCATCCGTCAAATTATCCAGTGTCTTTTTACCTCCGATAATGCGGGCAAAAATACCCTTATTATATGGAGGCACACTATAGACATTTGTAGTGTTTTCCTTAAGCATTATCAAATGAGTAGACTCATTACTAAAACTAGATAAACTTAAAACAACATCCCCTTCAAAATACTTATGTTCATCTGAAGTGGGTTCGAGATCAGTCACGATAGGCCCTACAGCTACTTCTGTTGGAGTGGACCATCGGATATCCAAATCAACAAAGTCCTCATATTGATTTTTCCAAACATCAACAAGAGGTTTTGCCTCCTCTGATTCGTCTAACTGAATTATTATTGAACCCTTGTTTGTTTTAATTTTATACTTGCTAATATTCTTTTCAAGTTCCTTTTTACCTTTTATTAAGCAAATAATACTTCCTGGAGTATAAGGAGCATTTGTTTCAGCAATCACGTCTTGAATTGTTGAAGCATCTGCCACTTCCACTTCTTCTCCATTAATTTTAATTAACATACAATCTCCAATAAGAATTTTTAATATTATATATATTTGATGTTATAATATAAAATAATTATTTATTTGATTTTGGAAAATTATATTAACACAAAATTATAACAATATATATTAATGGAGGGAAATTTATGCAAATCAATAAAAAACATATCTTTTCTTTGCTGATTATTTTGGTTATTGCCGCAGGGGCAATATCAATTGCCAGCGCATACACCGGAACCGGCTTTTCACACAATATTCCAAGTACAAAGTACTCCGACATGTCTGCATCAGACATTTTAAACAAATACTCAAAAACAGACTGCCATGTTGAGGAAAGCGGAGTATGTACAAATGTGGTCGACGGAGATACAATATATCTGGACAATGGCAAAAAGGTGCGTTTTGTTGGCGTGAACACACCTGAAAGAGGAGTTACAGGATATATTACATCCAAAAACTTTGTTCAAAAATTATGCCTAAACAAAAAAGTGGGATTGGACATTGATGACTCCAAACACTCAGACAAATATGGCCGTACATTGGCGGTTGTTATCGTTGATGGAAAAAACGTTAATGAAATGCTTCTAAAAGAAGGCCTCGCAGAGATAATGTACATACCTCCAAGTGAATTCTACCCATATCACTGGGCAAACAGTGACACACATACCGCAGATTCATATAATACATACAGCAATACCCATTCGGACAAGTTTTCAAGTTCCAGTGATTCCGGAAGTTATATCGGCAACTCAAATTCAGGAAAATTCCATGAATCAAGTTGCAAATGGGGCCAAAAAACCTCTGAACACAACAGAGTCTATTTCAATAATAGAAATGATGCAGTTTCACAAGGATATGTGCCATGCAAGGCATGCAATCCTTAATTTTCTTTTTTTAGAATTGCATTTCCCTTTGCAATCTTCTTAAATCATTAAGATTATTTCTGGCAATATTGGAATACACCAGTCCAACGGAATAATTACTTATACTTTCAATCACTGGAATGATAATGCCTATATAGATTAAAAATCCGACATAAGGAATAGACAGCACAAATGATGCGACAAATGAAATGACACCAATGAGAATCACCATGAGTATCAGCCATTTAATGATATTGAATATTCCGATGTTTAGGATATCTCCGATTACCTTATTAATCTTTAAAGCTTCGGACAAGCTATTGAAAAAAGCAAGTCTGGCCTTGGCGAAAAACAGGAAAAACTCAAAGAGCAAATATGTGAATACAATAAGCAGGACCATCAATCCGAGAGTTGCTATAAATGTATGAATCTGAAAGTTACGAAGCAAATCAACACTTGTCGGACCCAATAAAGTCAAAACACCAAAAAACATGACCGCCGGAACAATCATATAAACCATTCTTAAGCATAATACCCTAATCGAATCATAGACTGTATTCGTCAGATTAAATGAAGGAAAAGCAGAAGACCCTATTGAACCTGTTTTAACAATTGACAACATATATCCCGGCACAATAAGAATAAATAGAAAAAATCCAATTAATCCAATAAACATCAGATACTTATTATCCATAACCATGCCAATCGGGACAATAGCTATTAAAATGAATAAGATAAAAAGAATCGGCAATTTGGCAATGTTTCTTAAAGGATATTTAAAGGAGTTTAAAATGATCTTTCCAACATCCATGCTATCCGCTCACCTGAAAATGAAAACCGGATTTTTTTCCTGATTGAACACTTCCGCCTGTTGACCTTCATAGTTCAGATAAAGGCAATTTGAGTCAGTGACTTCTCCGACAACTTCCGCCTCAATTGAAAATCTTGAAAGATACTCCTTGATGTATTCGCAGTATTCCTGTGAAGCTGTAAATACAAAACCAGATCCCGGATATGACCTAAGCCAGTCAACCCATTCCATACTTTCATTTTTCGGAATGTCTTCCAAATTAACGACGGCCCCTTTTCTGGAAGTTTCCAAAAGCATTTCCAGAGTTCCCAATATTCCAGGATTGGAAATGTCCTTTCCGGATTTGATATAATCATTTTCAGCCAGGTATTGTACTGCAGTAATCTGGTCACGAACCAGCTGGGCATCCTTATCATATGTTGTATCCCAGTTCAGGCTGAACATTTCATGAGGCTTGCCGTCAAGGTCAATTGCAACAATTATCTTATCTCCGACTTCCGCTCCAAAACTTGTTATGATTTTATCCTTCTGTGCGATTCCTACAATTGCAACACCCAAAGAATCAACATCACCGTCCGGATGCAGGTGGCCTCCAACCATCGGAACGCCAAACTTAAGGCATCCGTCTTTTATTCCCTTCAATAAATCTTCATAGATATCATCATTGCTTATTGACATTATGTTAACCATCGCCAGTGGCTTTCCTCCCATTGCGGCAATGTCATTTACATTCACAAGCACTGAACAGTATCCTGCCCAGTAGGGGTTTACATTCATGATGTCTCCCCATATGCCGTCTGCAGCAATAAGCATTACCTGATTGTTTCCGATATCAATGGCTGAAGCGTCATCCCCAATATCTATTACAACATCTCCGGAAACATTATATGATTCCTTCAGAAGAGATATCACATTATCTATTGAGCTTTTACGGGTGACTCCTTTAAATTCTTGAATTTCTCGTACGAGATTATTAAAATCCAATTTTACACTTCCAGTTTAGTTAATATAATTAATTTTATATTTACAATTAATATTTTTTATAATTTCTTCAACTTCTACCTTTACGCCGTCAATATCTGTAAAATCATATGATTCCTGTTTGCCGTGAAAAATTTCCCTTTTAACATTTTGTCCGATGATGTCATCAAAACCGCTTTCAACCTCAAAGATTATGGAATCCTTAACCTTGAATCCATCTTCCACAACCTTATCCAAATCACCATCAGTTATTCCGATTACAGGTATATCGAACCTGTATAAAATGTCAGAGGAAATCAATGTTGTATCATCGCCGACAGTTATGACAAGACTGGAATTTCTGAACTTGTAGACATCTTCACCGGCATGATCAAGAAATGAGACAATGAAATCATCAGGCTTTCTGTTGGAAAGGACTCTCGGAGTTACTTTTGCATGCCTTAAAAGGCCGGTCTTTATGATTGCGCTTTCAAGGTCGACTTCACCGAGCTTTTCCAAACCGTGGCTTTTAAGTTCTCCCCCTACAATATCAACAATATGATTGTCCCTTGCAATCAATGTCAACTTATCGGAGTTTGTTTTTCCGATGACAACGCTGTTTACCATGATATTTTCACCGGGACTTACTCCATGAACGATTCTTTGATTGAATCCCGCATCATCCTGCCTGATGTGATTATCGTAAACCTCCTCTGGAGTTACAATGTCCAAATTTAGTTTTTGAGACAAGTCACGAGCAATTTCCAGATCGTTATTCCATGCAATGACGCTGCCATCCATTTCACCAGGACGCTCAATTTGAATCACAGGAACATCATTTTCAGAAATCTTGCCGATGAAATGATTATAAACCTTATAACCGAAAACCTGACCTGTCACATCAGATTTTCCATAATTAAGCAGGAATATAACATCAACACGCTCATCATAAAATAACTTTAAAGAATCGCTTGGCACCAGTTTGCGTGAAATGTCAATGACACCTTCCAAATTAGCGTCGATTACAGCAGTTCGGCCCATTGTCCCGCCGAGTCTGGCAGACACTTCCCCATAAGTCTTAAGCAATTCGATTAAATCTAAAGCATATCCAGAATCAATTATATTCGGACCATGAACCACAACACCAATCTTCATTTGTTCACCTTAATCCTTTTTTTGAAAATTCGAGATCCGCATATTTCACAGTCATCAAATGGATAATCCTCATCGTATTCCCTTTTACATCCTTCACAGATTTTTTTCCAATTATATATTCCCTTAATTCCTTCAGTAATTACTCCAGAATAGGGAATTTCCATGATTTTCAAGGTATTCTGAATAGTATAGTCATCGCTGATTACCTTAACGTCATGCCCCTTTTCACGCAGCATATATGCAAGTGAAATTAATTTTTTGTCAGGAATGGATAACCTTAAAATATCCCCTGAGACAGATATAATATCATTGACACGAGATATATATTCATAAGGCACATCTTGTATACATAACCTGCCTTCTTCAAGTGCCATGTCAAAAGTTAATCTGGACTTAAAGTCTTTAATTTCTTGGGTAATTTCTGGAACTGTGAAATTATTATTGGAGATAATTTTAAAACCATTAATAAAAGCTGATGCATCCAGTACATAAGTAATTTCCATGAGGTTATATTTGGATTTATAAATTAATAAAACTTAGCTATCCGAAAATATGCCTTTAGTATTCAAATCCCAAACATGTTTTGAATTGATTTGGAATAGATTTGGAATAAATTTGGAAGAAGTTTGGAACAAGTTGTGAATAAAGTTGGAACAACTTCCGAACAAATACCGAAGAAATTTGGAATAAGTTCTGAAAAACATTGGAAAATCATTAGAATAATATTTGAAGAAATTTGGAATATATTTTGAAAAAGTTATTTAAATTCAAACGACTAAATTAAAATTAACGAGAAATTTCGTGAGAATTTCTAAAATTAACTTTTGGAGAGTCAAAATATGGATACCTCAAACAACATCGACAATGATATTAAATTTCTTGCAAAATCCGAAATCAGATTAAAAATTCTAAATGAATTGGACAAACATCCCGACAATGTTCAAGGACTTGTCAAAAAGACAAATATTGCTTATAGCTCCGTTTCAAGCAATATTGGAAAATTAGAAAATCATGACTACATAACCAAGGTCGAAAATAAGTACTACATAAATCCAATGACACAAGTGTACTACAAAACACTGATGGACTTTAAAAACAGCGTTGAACTGGTAAATGACTATGATTCCTTCTGGAACAAGCATAATCTAAATCAGCTGAGCATCACATCAATCAAAAGAATCACTGATTTAAAAAACTCCAAACTGATCGAAACAACACCAATTGACATCTACAAAACACACAACACTATCAAAAATCAGATAATGAATTCAAAAAACATCAAGGCAATATTTCCATATCTTCATCCGGAATACCCTAACCTGATTGAAGGCATTTTGAAAAACAATGGAACAGTGGAGCTGATTGTTCCAAAAAGCATATTCAAGGAACTTCTCTTTCGTGTCAACGATAACGTGAGAAGAAAAGCCCTTAGATATAAAAAACTAAAGGTCTACAGCTTTAAAAATGATTTGAATTTATATTTAACTATATGTGATGAAAACATGAGTTTAGGACTATTTAAAAATGACGGCAGCTTCGACCAAAACAGGGTCCTCGTTTCCAATGACGAGCAATCCCATGAATGGGCAGAGGAATTATTTAACCACATAAAAAAACAGGTGAAAGAATGAGCACTGCAGAAGCGAAAAAAGAATTGGCAAAAGAGTTCAGCGGTGTCAAATACATACTGACCTCAGGCATGAGATCAAAGCTGCTTTTGGCAATATATGACGGTCCTAAAAACTTGGACGAATTAAGGAATGAGTTGAAAAAACCTTCCGCAACAATATTGCATGGATTGAAGGAGTTGGAAACCATAAACCTAATCAGGAAAGTTCAAAAGTATTATGAACTGACATCCAATGGTTTTCTATTGACAACAAATATGGTGAAGCTCATTGAGAACTGGTACGCCATCAACAAAAATAAGCTGTTCTGGAATAGTCATGATCTGGACGGAATACCTGATGATGTGCTGAAAGACGTTTATCTTTTAAAAGATGCAGAATATGTCGCTTCAACAACAAGTGATTTGTCAAATGCATTCAATACATATATCAAATTGATTTCAAAGGCAAAAAAATTAAAAATAATCTTTCCGATTTATTCAGAAAATCATTTTAAACATTTAATCAAGCTTTTAAATGGTAAAAAATTAAAAAAATTGGAGTTGATAGTTAGTGAAGAAATTTTAAAATCAATTGAAGAAAATGAGATGCTTAAAAAAGAACTGATTAATAATAAAAAAGTGAAAATCGAATGTGTTGAAAGAAAATTGAAAGTCTTTTTAACATACAGCGAGGATTTCATGGCACTGACGCTATTCTTTAAAGACGGTCACTATGATGATTCCCAAATTTTAATCGCAAAAGATAAAAATGCGATAAAATGGGCAAAGGTATTAGATAATACCTATAAAAAATAATGGAGGGGAAAAATGACAAGTGTCCAAGAAACTTTGTCAAGTTGGGATTTATTTGAAATAAAAGACAAAGAACTCTTAAATTTTTTAGTAGGAAGAGAAGGTGGAAAAACCAGCATTTTAATTCTGGATTTGATCCTTGAAAAACCATACAACAGAAATCAACTAGCAAGACAATTAGGACTAGATTACAATACAATAAACTACCACATAAAAATTATGTGCGCACATGACTACATTACAGCAGAACGATTTGAGAAAAGTGTCTTCTACTATCCAAGTGAAAAATTTAATAATATACAAAAAGAATATAGGTTATTAAAAAAATATGTTCTAAACAGATAAATTAAGTGGAGAATTTATATGAAAAGTGAAACTACTGAGCAGCACAAAAAAATATCATCTAATGACATTACCTGTGGAATAATAACTCTTAGCGATAGCAGAAAATCTGAAAAATTGGATTTGTCAGGCAAAATAATCTCTGAAGAAATCGAATCCAGATACACTCTGAAAGCTAAAAGCCTAATTCCTGACGAAAAGGATGAATTAACCGATACCATAAATAAAATGATTAATGAAGGTATTGACGTGATTCTCACAACAGGAGGCACAGGTCTGGATGCCAGAGACATCACTGTTGAAACAGTGGAATCACTTTTCGAAAAAAAAATAGACGGGTTTGGAGAACTGTTCAGATTCAAGTCTTATGAGGAAATCGGCGCTGGCGCCCTTCTTTCAAGAGCAACAGCCGGAGTTTACAAAAAGACACTGATATTTTCCATGCCCGGATCTCCAAATGCTGTAAAAACAGCATTGAGTTTAATAATTGATGAACTTCCACATTTTGTTCATCATGTAAATAAATGATGAAATTTTTTTCATCATTTTTTTAATCAAAAAATTCATTGACAGTTATTAAAGGTTCTAAGGTTATCCCTTCTTTTTCAAACGCTTCAATAGCACCTTCCTGTCTGTCAACCACAACAAATGCCCTGACAACCTTACCGCCATTTTCCTGAATAGCTTTTATTGCCTTTAGAAGTGATCCTCCAGTAGTGGAAACATCTTCAACAACAATGACATTATCATCAGGGTTTAATTCACCTTCAATTAATTTGGATGTGCCGTAGCCTTTCTTTTCCTTACGAATCATCAGCAGAGGAAGTTTGGATTCCAATGAAACTGCTGTGGCGATTGGAACTGCACCTAAAGCAGGTCCTGCAACTTTATCAACGTTTTCATCCTTAATTTTTTCTGTAATCAGTTTTGAAATGGTGGACAATATTTCAGGCTCGGTTATTGCCTTTTTCATATTGATGTAGTAATTGCTTTTCTTTCCGGAAGATAATGTAAAATCGCCTTCAAGAAATACTTCATTTTCCTTTAACAATTCAATTAAATGCTCTTTTGAAATCATTATAAATCATCTTCGCCTTTAAGTAAAATTTTATCACCGATGACCTTAACAAGCTCCATCGGAACTAGATTTTCACTAGCTTTGATTTGTTCAGAAAATCCGGTTTTTTTAAGTACCAAATCAGTGATTTCATATGTATCCTTATCCAAGACAACATCAGAAACCTTGCCGACAATCTGAATGTCTGCATCGAGAACTTCTTTTCCAAATAATTCATCTCTTATTCTCATAAAAAACACCTTTTAATATTACATAGTTTTTAATATTAATTAATTGTTTCTAAAAAACGAGCCGAAAAAGCAAAATTGTATTAAATAGTAACAATATAATAACAATATTGATTTCAAGGTGAACATATGGAAGAGAAAACTTTCAGCGTATCGGAAATTAATTCTTATCTCAATAAGAAGTTTAAAGGAGATCCGAATCTAAAAAATATTTATGTCAAAGGTGAAATTTCCAATTATAAGACTTATCCAAGTGGGCACAGCTATTTCACTTTAAAGGACGAGGATTCACAGATTCCTGCAGTGTTCTTTAAATTTTACAAAAACAGATCACTCACCTTTGAACCCAAAGACGGCATGAAGGTTATTGTTAAAGGTAAAATTGAAGTTTACGAAAAGGATGGAAAATACCAGTTATACGTCACTAAAATTACTGAAGACGGAATAGGAATCCTATATGCCAAATATGAACAGCTAAAAAAGGATCTCGAAAGAGAAGGATTATTTGATGATGCCCATAAAAAAGAAATACAAAAGTATCCTAAAAGAATTGGAGTGGTGACCGCTCAGACCGGAGCCGTCATAAAAGACATAATCACCACAGTCCAAAGAAGATATCCGATTTGTGAAATACTATTATTTTCAACATTGGTTCAGGGCAACATGGCCGCTCCACAAATAGTAAGACAAATTAAAAATGCTCAAGAATATGATATAGACACACTCATTGTAGGTCGTGGAGGAGGAAGCATTGAAGATTTATGGCCTTTCAACGAAGAGATTGTGGCCCGTGCAATTTATGATTGTAAAATCCCTGTCATAAGTGCAGTAGGTCATGAAACAGATTACACAATATCTGATTTTGTAGCAGATAAAAGAGCTCCTACACCGACAGCCGCAGCGGAATTTGCTGTTCCGAATATCAGGGAGGTCAAAAACAATGTCAACCAACTTTCCAATAGACTCAACATGAGCATTGAAAACAAACTATTTGAAAATAGGACCCGATTGGAAAACATTTCCCAGAAGAATGTTTTGAAAAATCCGGAATCCATCTACGAAATTAAGGGAATGCATTTAGACAATCTGATTAACAAATTAGACTTTACATCCAAAAGCATAATTTCACAGAATAAAAATAGACTATTTAAGCTAGAAAACTCCATTGTTTTAAAAAAGCCCGAGGAAATAATAAAACCAAAAAAAGAAGCATGCTTAAAAAATATTAACAAACTAGAAGTTTTAAATCCACTTTTAACACTGAAAAGAGGATACACAATGGCTAAATCTGGAGACAAAGTAATTTCTTCAGCAAAGGAAGTTAGCTCCGGAGATGAGCTTGATATTGAATTTGATGACGGAACTGTAAATACAAAGGTGATATAATGCAAGATTTAAGTTTTGAAGAAAGTTTAGAAAAATTAGAGGAAATCGTGAACAGATTAGAAAATGGAGATGTCCCATTGGACGATGCAATAGACGAATTCAACAAAGCAATGCAACTTGTAAAAGTATGCAATGACAAATTAAATTCCGCCGAAGAGGCAATTGCAAAAATTGTTCAGGAAAACGGCGAACTTATAGAATTCAACTCTAATGAATGAAATGGTTAATCCAATATTCCAATAATGCCCTTATTGGATAACTATTACTTTTTTCTTTTAATTTTAACGCCAACTCATAGGCATCCTGTTTTTCAACTAGATTATTGTCCACTTCATCTATCAAGTTTAAAATTGATGTTGTTATTGCAACGTTATCCTGTTTTCTTGCATCAATCCTCAACTGTCTGATGAATTCAAATTTATCGCAATCCAGATTATCATAAAACTCATTTATATCTAATGAATACCTATTAAGACGAACCAAAACATTTGACTGAGAACTGTTAGTAATCCAAACCTGTTTTTTTATGGCCTTAGGAATCGCTTCGATGACAGCCTTTCCAATCAATTCCCCCAGCTTGGAATGTTTACCTGCATTAGTTAGCTTATTGTGTGAATCTGCATTTGAAAATATTGCCACTCCGTCAGTTCCAGTTCCTGTTGCATATCCATTTGAATATTGGGAAGGAATCCTTAAATTGTTTAATGCTACTGTTTTCGATTCAGTTACTGTCATCAGCGCTTCGGTTAATGTTGATTCATCCAAAAATACGTTTGTCAATAGTATGATGTTTATTGTTCCAAAGTGAAACTTTCCATTATCTTCCCAATAGGAAGAGGGATCTCCTGCCCTTGATGCATTTGTTCTAACACCAGCAGTAGCCAAGGTAGTCACTTCAATATTTTTGAATTTCTTTGAAACGATGCTTGTGTTCTTCATATCTGCAAACGTAATCAGACCGGTGGAACGGTTATGGTCAATGTTTAATGATTCACATTCATTGATCAGATAATCCCTGACGTCATGATTTTCCAGATAATCAATCTTTTCCTGTGACAAATGCTGATTAAAAACAGATTTGTATAGGTCATTTGTTCCGGCATTGAGCTTGGATGTTGAAATTCCATTGCGATTAACGCCAAAATTAATTAAAATAGTATCATTCAAGTAAAAAACTTCATCATTGTTTGATGTTTTAAAAACAAGTCGATTTGAATACATGAAAAAAAATAAAAAAGAGTGATGTAAAAAGATTTACATCATTGGAGGCATTCCACCAGCCATGGATGGGTCCATACCCATGTCTTCAGGGCCTTTTGTGGATGCGATTACATCATCGATTCTTAAAATCATTTCAGCTGCTTCGGAAGCAGATTGGATAGCTTGTTTTTTGACACGTTTAGGTTCAATAACTCCAGCTTCTTTCATGTCTGCTACTTCACCAGTGAATACATCTAATCCCATGTAGAAGGATTCTTCTTGTGCAGCTCTTAAGTCCACTAATGAGTCGATGCTGTCTAAACCTGCGTTTTCAGCTAAGGTTTTTGGTACGATTTCTAAAGCTTCTGCAAATGCGTTTACAGCTAATTGTTCTCTGCCGGAAATGGATTCAGCATAGTCTTTGAGTTTTTTAGCCATTGCGATTTCAGGAGCTCCTCCACCAGCGACAACTTTGTCGTCTTCTACGGTAGCTGCTACAACACCTATTGCGTCTTCGATTGCTCTTACGATTTCGTCAACAATGTGTTTGGTACTTCCTCTTACGAATAAGGTTACGGATTTTGCACCGGAACATTCTTCTACGAAAATCATTTCTTCACCGGAGATTTTTCTTTCTTCTACGGTTCCAGCAATACCTAAATCGTCAGCGGTTAAGTCATCTAAGTTGGTGATGACGTTAGCGCCGGTTGCTCTGGATAATTTTTCGATGTCTGATTTTTTAACTCTTCTTACAGCTAAAACACCTGCTTTGGATAAGTAGTGTTGTGCTAAGTCATCGATACCTTTTTGTGCGAATAATACGTTTGCTCCAGCATCAACGATTTTGTTGACCATGTCTTTGACCATTTTTTCTTCTTGTTCGATGAATGCTTGCATTTGAGCAGGATCGGTAATAGTGATTTCAGCATCCATTTCGGTTTCTTTAACTTCTAATGGAGTGTTGATTAATGCGATTTTTGCATCTTTGATTTCAGCTGGCATACCTGGGTGTACTCTTTCTTTGTCTACAATTACACCTTCAACTAAGTTGGATTCTTCAACAACTGCTCCATCTTTTTTCTCGATTTTGATGTTGTCAGTGTCGACACTGCCGTCTTCTTCAGCTACAGCTTCTACAGCATCTACGATTAATTTTGCTAATGGTTCACGTGCAGCTTCAGTTCCTTTACCTGTCATAGCAGTCATAGCCACTTTGAGTAAAATTTCGGAATCGACATCATCGATTGCAATTTCATCTAAGATTTCTTGTGCTTTTTCTGCTGCTTTTCTGTATCCCATAGCAATGATAGTTGGGTGAATGTCAGAATCTAATAATCCTTCGGATTTTTTCAATAATTCTCCAGCAATGATTACTGCAGTAGTAGTTCCGTCACCGACTTCGTCTTCTTGGGTTTTTGCTACTTCTACGAGCATTTTTGCTGCTGGGTGTTCAATATCCATTTCTTTTAAGATAGTTACACCGTCGTTGGTTACTACAATGTCACCAAGTCCGTCAACTAACATTTTGTCCATTCCTTTTGGACCTAAAGTAGTTCTTACAGTTTCAGCTAATACTTTACCAGCTAAAATGTTATTTCTTTGAGCATCTCTGCCGACAGACCTGTTAGTACCTTCAGGTAAAATAAAAATTGGTTGTCCTTGTGCCATAAATAATCACCTTTTTTTAATTTTTAAATAATTAGATCAGTTTTTATAATATCAACATGAGAAAATAAGTTTTAGTGTTGACAAAACCTTTCTACTTAATACATGAGTTTGAGGTTATATAAATACTTTGTGGTATAAAGTAAATTCAAGTAAGAAAAAGATTCGAAGGGGAAAATTCAATGAAAACATCACCCCACAAATATCAAAATACCAATTGATAATATTGAAAGTTGCTCTCAAACATGTGAAATCATCAATAGGAAAATCAACCAAATGAAATGTTGGTCATGAAATTTGGGAATAATATTAGGATAGATAGATGTTGACACGAAAATTAATTAAAAAAAATAAAGAAGAGATTAGGCAGAATTATCTACCTTGTTTTTTCTCCAACCTGAATGGAGGAGTGGTCTCTTGAGTTTCATAAGCTTCCTGCTCTTCCTGCAATTCATTGAAGAAAGCATTGATTTCTTCTAATCTTTTAATCTTATCGTCTTTTCTTTGAAGCTCATTTTTAAGTTTCAGGTACTCTTCACGTGAAATGGTTTGTTCCTTCAAGTAACGAAGTTCACTTTCACGGGCATTGAGCTCAGTTTGCAATTGATTTTGAAGATTTACATAATCCTCTTTAGGGATAGATCTTTCTCTTAGATATTTAATTTCACTGTCTCTTGCATCAATTTCATTGTCAAATCTGGATTTAAGTGAAAAATAATCATCTTTAGGAACTGTACTTTCTTTCAGATTCGCGATTTGGCCATCCAAGGTCTTAATTTCGGAATCAAATTTGGACTGCAAATCATCGTACTCAGCTTTAGGGATAGTGTTTTTTCTTAAATTATCAATTTCGACGTTCATCGCATTGAGTTCAGATTCGAATTGAGTTTGAAGGGATATATATTCATCTTTAGGAATTGTTTGCTGTTTTAAAATGTCTAACTCACCGTTAATCTTTTCAATTTCACTTTCCTTAATGCGAATCTCATTATTCTTAAGCTCAATTTCCTTTTCAAGTTCCAATATTTGAGCCTGTGATTCAACGTCATTTTCCAGTTTGAGCACTTTGATTTTATATTCATCAATAGTCCTAGAAAGAGTATTAATTTGGGCTTCTTTTTCTGCAATGCTTTTGTAAGACTCATTTAATCTTTCATTAACATCAGACAACTCTTTTTTCTTATAATCACGAAGTTGCTCTGCAAAATATTCTTTAATATCATCAAGAGAATTATTCACATAATCAAGTTCATAGATTCTGTCTTCCTGATTCTTGATTAGAATATCCTTCTCCTGCATCTCTTTTTTCAAAAGATTTATTTCGTCTTCAGCTTTAAATTTAATAACAGAAACTTCTTTTTCCTTATCTACAATATCTTGTTCGAGTTCTTTTATCCTTTGGGGAGTGTTATCGTTTGCTCGTTCCACTTCAAGCTCAGTTAATTCATATTTCAGTTGATTAAGCTCTAATAGGCAAGACCGAATTAAAGATTGTAGTGTATCTTTTTCAGCATCAATTCCTATTTCCATTCTATCCCTTAGTTAACATTTTATCCCAATATCGATTTCAAATTATTAATTTTTTATTAATTTGAAAACTCCGATATATTGTACAATATAATTCCTTGATATAAAATATTTCTTTTATACTATTTAAATTAAACCCTTAAATTAACTAAAAAATAAAACAAAAAACATATAGAAAACAAATAGAAAAATCAGTAAAAATTAAAAAAAATAAGAAAAATAAATGGATAAAATTAGAGTATTTTATCATTTATTAATTCAGCATTCAATATTGATGCTCCAGCCGCACCACGAATAGTGTTGTGACCAACTAAAACATATTTGAAACTGTTGTCGAATGCAGCATCTTTTCTGAGTCTCCCAACAGTTACAGCCATACCATTACTTGCATTTCTGTCCATTCTTGGTTGCGGCCTGTCGGATTCTTCTTTAACAATAACCGGATTTTCAGGAGCTGAGAATAAATTCAACTCTTGTGGCAAACCTTTAAAGTTTGACATTTTATCACCCACATCGGCAATGTCAAAATCATCAGCCAACTCAATAAATACCGCTTCAGTATGACCATCAATAACAGGCACCCTATGACATGACGCACTTAATTTGAAATCTGCTTTGACTACATCATTACCGTCATATTTACCCAGCAGATATAATGATTCGCTTTCCATTTTTTCTTCTTCCCCACCAATGTAAGGAACAAGATTATCAACAATAGCCATTGATGGAACGCCGTTATAACCTGCACCGGACACTGCTTGCATGGTTGATACCCTAACTGATTTAACATCAAAATTATCAACAATAGGTTTTAATGTTAATGCAAGCGCAATAGTTGAACAATTTGGATTAGTTACAATGAATCCGTCCCAGTCATTTTCCTTTTGCTGAGCATCTATCATGTCTAAACATTCAGGATTGACTTCAGGAATCACCAATGGAATGTTTTTCTTCATCCTGTGTGCACTGGCATTACTTGCAACAACATAATCCTTAGCATATTCTTTTTCAACAGTAAGCGCAAAATCAGCCGGGAGAGATGAAAATACAATATCCACATCATCATCCATAGCCTTAGGATCAGTTTCAATAACTTCAATATCCTTTACTGATTCCGGCATTTCATTATCCATATACCAAGTTGTGGCATCCTCATATCTTTTACCTGCAGATCTTGAAGAAGCAGCAAGTGCAGTCACTTTAAAATCAGGATGATTTTCAAGCAATTGAATAAACCTTTGGCCAACCATTCCAGTTGCGCCAAGTACTCCTACATTTACCATATTTAACACCTATTCTAATCCTAAAACATCATTCATACTGCTGACAATACCTTTTTCAGCATTTGGAATGTATCTGATAGCCCTGATTACACCAGCAATAAATACTTCCCTTGTATGTGCCTGGTGTTTGAGCTCTATTCTTTCACCATCACCCACAAACATTACGGTGTGGTCTCCAACAATGTCTCCACCACGGATAGCATGAACACCGATTTCTTCAGGAGTTCTTTTTCCGACCAAACCGTGTCTTCCGTAAACTCCAACCTCTTCAGTGTCACGGCCAAGCTCTTCAGCTATTACTTCAAAGGCAGTCATAGCTGTTCCTGACGGTGCATCCTTTTTCTGATTGTGGTGAGCTTCAATAATTTCAATATCAAAATCATATAACAATGGAGCCAGTTTCTTTAAAGTATTGAAGAATACGTTTACCCCAATAGCCATGTTTGATGAGATTACTGCAGGAACATTGTTGTCCTTTACATTCTGAATGTTTGACTGCATCTGTTCATCGCTGAAACCGGTAGTTCCAACAACTACTCCCACCCCACATGATGTTGCGGTTTTAATTGTTTCCACGGCAGCATGTGCGATTGTGAAATCAACCAACACATCAGGTTTTGAATCCTTCAAGGTTTCTTCCAATTTTTCAGAGCCAGTAATTTCAACTCCAAGTTCATCGATTCCGGCCTGAAGACCTGCATCTTTACCTGCTAAAGGAGTGTTTGGCATTTCAATAGCCGCAACTACTTCCATATCGTCTTGTTCTGTAATTTTTCTAATAATTCCGGAGCCCATTCTTCCTGCAGCTCCAGTCACTGCTACTTTAATCATATTATTACCTATTTATATTAATTCAGAATATTTTAATGCTTTTTTAAGAACTTCAAGATTTTCCGGTTTCATTTCAGCCAATGGCTGTCTTAAAGGTCCTGAAGGCAATCCCATAAGGTTCATTGCAGTTTTAACAGGAACAGGATTGGTTTCAATGAAAAGTGCCCTAATCAATTCGACCATTTCATAGTGAAGTTCCATAGCTCTTGTATAATCATCATTCAAGATACTGTCAACCATCAATACCATTCTTCTTGTATCTATATTTGCAGAAGCGGAAATTACACCTGTTGCACCGACTGCCATGAGAGGTAATGTCAATGAGTCTTCACCTGAAAGGATATTGAATTCATCTTCAAGCCCTTCATGAGTAAGTGCCCTGTAAATGTCTGAAACCTTGTCCACACTTCCGCTAGCTTCTTTAACAGCATCAATTCCATCAATCTTTGCCAGTTCCACGATAGTGTCAACATCCATATTGAGTCCTGTACGGGAAGGTACGTTATAAGCCACAATAGGAATGTCTGCAGCTTCGGCAACAGATCTGTAATGTTCAATAACTGCATGCTGTTGCGGTTTGTTGTAATATGGAGTGATCAACAATGCTGCATCTGCACCCGCATCAACAGCATATTGGGTTAAAGAAATAGCTTCTGAAGTTGCATTACTTCCGGTTCCTGCTATAGTTTCGACTCTTCCATTGACTTCATCAACAAGGATGTCAATGATTTTTTGATGTTCTTCATGATTAACTGTAGCAGATTCACCGGTGGTGCCTGCACCGACCAAACCTGATACGCCCTTTTCGATTAGATAGTTTATATTTGATCTAAAACCTTCTTCATCAATTTTCAAATCTTTTGTGAATGGTGTTACCATTGCAACATATGTTCCTTCAAAATTCATTCTAAAACCTCTTTAATTAATTCACGTGCTTTTTCACCATCTTCCCAGTTGACAAATAATACAATCGCTGTTTGTGATGAAATAATCTCGACAATATTGATTTCATTTTTTCTGAGTGGTTCTGTAATATCTGAAATTATTCCCGGAGTGTCAATAATATCAGGGCTTACAAATGTAATCATAGCTGTGTCTCTTCCCAATGATAGGGAACTCAATACATCAGTGTCCACAACAACCTGATGCAATAAATGATATGCCTTGTTGGAATCGGATTTATCTACAAATGTTGTAATTGAATTCTGACCTGCTGAAATGCCAAAAATGTTAATGTCTGATTCAGCCAGGCTTCCGGATAACTGCGCAATCAATCCGGTTTTTTTAAGCATTGCCTCACCAACAATGGCTATAAGTGAAATAGGGTTATTATACATAGTTACACACTTCAACATGTCTCCCTCAAAAGGGCCTACAATACGTGTTCCCTTTGAAGACAGGTCTCCATGAGCGAAATTGATAATTTTTGCAGAAATGGATGGATCTTTATATTTTAATGCATGAGGATGCAGGACCTGCGCTCCATGAGTGGCCAAATCCCTCATTTCCTCAACTGAAATTTCATCAAGCAGTTGAGCCTCTTCAATTTTATTCGGATCGGTTGACATCACACCTTCAACATCTGTTACGATGACAACCTCAGATGCATCCAGACAGTGCCCAAGAAGGAATGCTGTAATGTCGCTTCCACCCCTTCCCAGAGTGGTGACTTCGCCGCTTGGACCCTGGCCTAAAAATCCGCAAACAACAGGTATGATTCCTTGGCTGACAAGATTTTTAATTCCTTCCGCCTTTTTGGTAGTGGTATTGAAATCAATGCTTGCCTCTAAGGAATTGGAATCTGTTACAATCGGCCATAATTCATGATATGGGTCAATATATTCTGACTTGACTCCTAAAGATTCAATAGTTGCTGAAAATAATCTAACACTAGTCAGTTCACCCATGGCCATTATTTCTGCCTTCTGTTTATCGGTTAAACTAGTGCCAACAGCCTCATCAGATAACCCGATGAGTTCATCGGTAGTCTTGTTTACTGCTGAAACTACAACTACTACCTGATTCCCTTTCATATACTCATTTACTACGGACTGCGCCGCTTTTTTAATTCTGGAACCGTCACCAACCGAGGTTCCGCCAAATTTTGCTACTATCAAATCCATTAAGTTCACCTATTTCTTAAAAACTATTCATAGAAAATTTGTTCAGCATATCAACTAAACAAAATATTCATATATATTTCTATTTAATCGTATTAATATACTTTAATTAAAATATGGATATTGATAATTAAAAAGAGTAAATTAAAAAAAAGAGTTTTATAAAAAAAGAGTAAAAAAATATGAAAAAAGCTTAGTCTTGGGTTTGTTCTAACCTTACAAGCCTTGTAACATATCCTGCAATTTTATTTCTTAAATGTTTAGTACTTACAGTAGAGTATTCTTGTACTAATTTTTTATTTTCTTCAAAATCAGTAGTGAAAACACCTTTATGAGTTTCAATAAGTTCTTTTGCTAAACGTTTAACAAATGAAGTTCTAATATTGCCCATCAACATTCCTCCTTAAAATTTCTTTCTGCTCATTTTTACTTAAAATTGTTAGCATATTTACGATTTGATCAATAATAACAACATCAAGATCCTTTTCCTTAGCCAACTTCTCGATTTTCTCATGGACTACCTTTTCCCGACTTTCATCATAAATAGGCATGCCAAGATATTGCTTAGAAAAGACAATACCCTTTGCAAGAGAAGTTCTCTCGGAAATTAAATCACATAACTCATTATCAATTTCATCAATACGCATTCTGGATTCTTCGAGAAGTATTCTTGCTTCTTTTTCATTTTCAAAAGATATTTCGTCATTATTACTTTTCAAAAAATCACCAAATTGATAATAATATAATTTATTAAAATCATAGTATATAAACTATATGTTTATTTTTAAAATTATGGTAAAAATCTATTTGACTACAGCAAACAACATCCATCATTGTCAACGGCGGTTTCGATTACTCGCCCTTCATATTTGCTCCACACATCCTGGACATCACCTGTTGAATCTTCATCAACAACTGCAAAAAAGGCAGAACCAGTCCCAGACAGGCCTGATGCAAATGCTCCTGCCTGCAGAGCATCAATAGCGATTGCTGAATTGAAGCCTAATGTGGATGCATAAATCAAACCATTCAAGTTGATTGCCTTGAAATAATCCTTCTTGGATGCAAAATCATATGCGGTTTCAACCAATGGAGAGAGAACTTTCATGCGCCCGACATCTGAATCGCCGGATTTTGAATGGAAATTTGGCATGTAAATCAAAATGTCATGTTCCTCCATCCTTTCCCTAATGACGAATTTCCTATTTTTATTGTCGGTTACAACAACCCCTCCAAAATATGAGGCGGTTGCATCATCAAAAGAGCCAGTGATTGTAACGCCCGCATCAAGAGAGGCATCAATAGCCATGTTGATTATTTCCAAGTCATTCAGAGGGTTCAAATCAAATTCATCTGCGACAATTTCTGATGTGACTTTTACAATGGCATTTGACGAAGCGCTGCTGCTTGAAAGGCCTGAAGCCATAGGCAAGCTGGACTTTGTCTTCAGATTGACTCCAAATTCATCCGGATTGATGTTATAATGGTCAAAAACCTTCTGAACGCACAAATCCATCAATCCTGTGTCTGCACCAACATCATTGGCACATTCAATTCCCTTTGAAATTGACTTTGCCTCACACCTGATGTCCAAACCGATTCCGAATGCGGAACCGAATCCTGTGGCGATGGCATTGATTATTGTTGCTGAACCTGGAGACCTTACTGTCTTTTTCATTGTTTAAGCTCCTCATATGGAATATCAACTACGGAAAAATCCAATGCCCTGTTTCTTGCATTCATCGAGAAAATCAGCCTTAAGTTTTCATCATTGACCATCCTATCGACAGCCATAGCTATTGAAGAAACCTTAGTTGGATCAATCAGCAGTCCAACATCATCGGTGATGATTTCAGTAATTCCTCCAACATCACTTCCGATAACCGGCTTGCCGCATGCCAATGCCTCAATCAATACCAAACCGAAGCTTTCAGAATAGGACGGCAGAATCAAAACATCACAGCTCGGGATGATGTCCTCCACATCATCACGGGAACCTGTAAATATCACATCACGAATGTGTTCCTCTTCAACTTTCTTTCTGAGCTTTTTAAATAAAGGGCCGTCCCCAACAACAACCAGGTAATAGTCACTGTTTGCGACTTTTTTGGCTTCGAGAAGTGAATCGACGTTTTTCCTTTTAATCAGGTTGCCGACAAAAAGAACGATAGGCTTGTCTTCAAGTTTATATTCCTTTTTAAATGAATCATTATGTTTGGTTGAAAATTTATTGATGTCAACGGAGTTCCATGAAAGTTTGGTTTTGTTGGCTATTCCCACAACACCTGTTGCAATTATCTCATGCCTTAATGCATTGCTTACTGCAAAAACACCATCAGCCTCTTCCAATACCTTTCTGACTGTAGAACGCATGAAAGACTGATTTTTATACAATTCAAACATGTCGGAACCATGTGCAGTTACATATGTCTTGATATTATATTTTTTCCCAACTTCAACAGCCACCGCTCCGGCAGGGAACAAGTAATGGCCATGAATAATATCGATGTCTTCGGTTTCCAAAAGATTTTCCAATGCCTTTTTAGCATTCTTCTTAAACATCAATCCCCTAATGCCTTTAATGCTAAGTCCTTTTGTTGGAATGACATGAATTCCATCAATATCCTTGATTTCCTTGTGAGGATAAGTTATCACATAAACCTCATGGCCCATCTCAACCAATCTTTTTGATAAGGTATGAATATGAACACCAACCCCTCCGACATGTGGAGGGAACTGACCAACCATAGCTATTTTCATAAAATAAAACTCCAAAAATTCACTATAATTATATAATGAGATTATTATTTAAATAAATATGCAAAATCGTGAAAATCAATGATAAAAAAAAGTCAAATTTAATGTCTTATTGCAGAGAAAAAATCTCTACAATATTCCGCATTAGACATTAAAATTCTAATCAATTTTATTTTTCCTTTAGAGGCTTACTTTAAAAGTAATTCTCTTGTATTATCATATTATTAAAATATTATATAAACTTAACTATTAATTTTAAAAAATAGGTAATTAAACAGTTTCCATCTAGGGAAAAGACCTCACGAAAACTAAGTTTTTCAAAGCCCATCATTGAATCGTTTATATTTAATTACCCTTTAAATGGAGATGAAAATTGAGCTATTATCTTCTACATTTTATTAGAATCATTAATGATTTAATAATTGAAGCAATATTAAACCAATATGACCCGATCGTGAAGATAAATAACTCCACGATTCTCACCTCCCAAGGAAAAATGGAAAGAAAAACCAATGCAGCATGCGGAAAAAACTGAACTGATAATTAAATAAACACTACTTAAAAATAATAATTTCATGTTTATCCACCTCCCTTATTGATTAGATTGAGGTCTTTACTTGAAATATAGTTTAACTCTTATTTAAAGATTGTTGAAGCCGTTTTGTAAAATTGCAGGTATTTTAAAACATTATAGTCATTAAAACATGATATATAAAGGTTTTGATAATTCTCATATTATTATTTAAATAAATATCCGAAAATTAGTAAAAATCAATGCCAAACATTTCCTAAAAATAACAATTCCTGTGTATTCCCAGTTGCCATTAAATGTCACTACACCAATTTTAAATATTATTCTTTATATAATATTTTTTAATTAGATATTTTAGGAATGATAATATTGTTTAATAAAAAAGTTATTTTATTGATATTTTTAATTTTTTTATCAGTATCGGCAGTTAATGCAAATTCTACAGATGATTCTGTTTCTACAAGTCCTGTTGATAATGATAATTTGACTGTTGATAGTGCTGAAAACACTGTTCATAGTGAATCTAGCGAAGGAAATTTTAAGGATTTAACAGGTTTAATTGAGGATGTTTCTCAAAATGGCACATTGGAATTAACTAAAAATTATAAACATGATTCAGTCCATTACAATTTCAGGTAACGGACACATTATTAACGGATCAGATGCATCAGGAATATTTAAAATTTCAAATTCAAATATAATTTTAAAGGACATCATATTTTCAAATGCTTTTAGTGGAGATTGCGGTGCAGCAATTAACTTAAATAATGTCAATTGTGAAATAATTAATTGCAGTTTTATCAATAATCAAGCCAATAATGCTGGCGGAGCAATATATTCATCCAATTCCAATATCAACATTACAAATTGTACTTTTTCAAATAATATGGGACATGGTTTGTTTGTTCAGGGCGGTGCAATATATGCAACATACAATTCCGCTGTCAATACAGCCAACACCAAGTTTTATCACAACAATGCTGATTGCGGAGGAGCAATCTTTGCTTTTAACTTTACAGACTTAAATATAAATCATTGTGATTTCTTTGAAAACATTGCAAACTATTACGGCGGATCCATATACTCTGATTCAGTGATTAAAGTCAATCATTCCAATTTTTACAGCAATAAAGCAAAATTAAAAGGAGGAGCAATTCATTCATCCAACAGTCCTTATTTCTGTAATGACTATCTGATGGTGAACAATTCCAAATTTTATAATAATTCCGCTGAATGGGGAGGAGTCATTTTATGTTCCAATATTGGAAATAATTTAATTTATAATTCCACATTTGTTTCAAATCATGCTGTATGCGGTGCAGTCTATTCAAGGACAAGCATCAACAATGTCAGCATTATAGATTCCTCATGCTTTGATAATGAAGCCGTCAACGGAACTATAATCTATGCCCCATCCTGTGGAGAAATTATTTTAAAGAATGGTAATTTTACAAATAATGATGGAGATTACGGTGTGTTGATTTACACCGTCCAGGGCCGTTTTAAATTAACTTTCCTTAATCACAATATAACAATTAATAATTGCAACATATCCGACAATGATGCATCACATTCATTGATTTTCAGTCTTTGGGGCAACATACTTTTAAACAATTCCAATTTAGTTTATCATGATAATTCGTATCCATGTTTTGTGATCTATAAAATTGCCAATGGCACTGTTGATTATGAAAATAATTATTTCGGTGCTGCAGAACCTGATTTCTCTAAATTAATATATGTCAACGATACAGTCGGCAGTTATAATTTATCTGCTTTATCTAGTTCTTCAGACCCGTCTGATGGTGCATGTTCATCCAACATTATTCAAATTGATGAAAATCATACCGTAGTCTCTTATAGAAGAGACTCTTCTGTGCCTCTTACTCTTTTCATTGGAGGAAATGGAGAAATGCGTCAAGTTAAATTTGATGACACATATTTCCTTCATTTAATAATTACCAAGGATGGTTGGGTAGTTACACATGGAGGCTTTGATGGCCCATTTGTCTCCGAACAGGTTGAGGCCATTGCTAAAAAAATGATTGAAAATAATGAGATTTCCCAAGAGTATCTGGATTTAATTTATGATTTAAAATATTTTTATGGACTATCAATGGGTCATTTTATTATTAAAGCTCCAGACGGAAGATATGCTATTGCAGATTATTTTAATCAATCAAGCCATGGTTTTGAAATGGGAATTCGAATATATTTTATGTCCGAACAATTTTTTACTTCATAAAAAAGGCAACATATCCGACTTTGAATATGAAGATAATATTCTAACTTCAAGATATATTGCTGCAACTGATCTTTATGGCGTATATAGAACCACTATACAAACCTATGACTTTAAAAAAGAAATTATTGACGGACAATTAATTACTCATGCAGAAGTTTACATATCCAATGATGATGGGCATTTTCGTAACGTTTCATGGGGGGATTATTTTAATGATGTTTATTATTCAGATATGAAATATCTTTTTGGTGAAGATATTCCAATAACTATGAATGGAAAATATTTGGAGGATTTTATTTTAGATACAGTTCAACTCAACAAAACTAAATTAAATGCATCTCCAATTGTAACTGCATATGGTGAGAGCAATTATCTGACTGTAACTTTATTGGATGAATTTGATAATCCTTTAAGAGGAAAACAAATCATCATCGGATTAAACAACACTAATCTGACTTTAATAACAAACCCTGAAGGTCAGGTTAAAGTTCCAACTGAAAATTTAAATTCAGGCACTTATATAGTTTCAATTACTTTTAAAGGCGATGAAGATTATGCCGATTCAGAAGAACTTTCCGTTATAATTGTTAACAAACTAAAAACGGAATTGACCCAATCTTCAATATCCGCTGTTTATAATATCAATAAGAATTTAGTTGTCACATTAAAAGATGAGCGCGGAAAAGTTATCGAGGGCGTTAAAGTAAATATTGTGCTGAATGGTATAAATCATGTGTTGACTGCTGATAAAAATGGTCAGGTGAAACTTTCAACAAAAGGATTGGCTCCGAATGTTTACGATGCAGTAATCTTATTCAATGGGAATGAAAATTATGAAAATTCATATGATACTGCAAAAATCACCGTTAAAAAGGCAAAAGTGAAATTAACTGCTAAAAATAAACTGTTTAAAAAATCTAAAAAGATTAAAAAATTCAAGGTCACTTTAAAAAACAACATTGGCAAAGCTGTTAAAAATGTTAAAATCAGTTTAAAGATTAAAGGTAAAATTTACAATGCAAAAACTAATAAGAATGGCGTTGCAACATTCAAAATTAAAAAATTCAACAAAAAAGGATCTTTTAAATCTACAGTTAAATTTGCAGGCAATAAATATTATAAACCTTTAACAAAAACAGTTAAAATTAAAATTAAATAGAGGATGTTAAAATTTAACTGAATAATTAAATTTTTTCATCTAATTTTTATTTATTTGAATTACCCGGATTATTTCTTAGTTATAATCTCCATATTATCGTTTAAGAAATTTCCTTCCATATCAACCAGAAACACATTCAAATCCAAGTCAAAGCGCTGTTTGCATCTGTCTTTGATTGCATCTGCAATGCTGTTTGAAACCTCAACTGAAACATCAAGTTCATTTAATATGTCCATCATGTCATCGGTCGTTTTGGAATCAAACAATCTTTGAAGATCCTTCTGGCCAACCCCACAGATTCCAGCATGAGCAACCATTATCTCACGCCTGCCATCGGCAACGGCATGTTTGGTATTGAATAATCCTCCGGCAACCTTAATCAACTTGCCCATATGTCCAAAGAATGTGAATTCGGTTATTCCCCTTTTTTCAGCCTCTTCAAACATGAACCCTACATAATTGCCTGTTTGAACAATCTGTTCCTTGGTAACATTCAATTTTTTTAAGGCCAATTTTTCACCGATGTTTCCCGGAACGAAAACCAAATCACCAATATCTGAAGCCAGTGCAACATCCAATTGAGTGACGATGGAATTCTTATAGGCATCACTGGACATTGACCTTGCAATGCCTGTAGTTCCCAAAACGGATATTCCACCAACGATTCCAAGTTTTGGATTCATTGTCTTTTTGGCTATCCTTTCGCCTTCAGGAATGGAAATAGTGACCTTTACGGATTTTCCTTCAGGCAATTTATCTTTTAAGTTTTTAACAATCATTCTTCGCGGAACCGGATTTATCGCATAATCCCCTACAGGAATCTGAAGGCCGGGCTTTGTGATTTTGCCGACACCTTCCCCACCGGTAATGACAACATCATCCTCGCCTGTTTTATCAAACAGTTCAACAGTTGACACGATTGCAAGGTCCACCGTGACATCAGGATCATTATAGGGATTCTTGTGAGCTACAGCATATGCCTTATCCTGTGAAACTTTCTTGCATTCATCGATGATGATGTCTAAAGTCTTTTTGGGAGTTTCAACTTTAACGCATGCAATATCTGGAGTGTCCAGGATTGCATCCAAAGCGGCCAGGGAACACGCAGTAGCTATTGTTCCAGTTGTGACGCCAATATAATTATCATTAGTCATTTTAAAAATAAAAAAAGAGAGAATCTATAACATAGATTCAAGATGTGCGATTAGTTCGTTTTCAGTAGGCGCACCTACAAACACGACATCCCCATTAATTACAATTGTTGGAACTGCCATGATTTGATAGTCAATAGCCCTTTGTCTGTTTTCAGGATTGTTAGGATCATCAATTTTTATTGCTTCAACATCAATTGATTCACCCAATTTGTCTTTAGCTTTTTCTGCCGCTTCAATTGCAGCAGGGCAGTGCGGACAGGTACTAGTTGAAAATACTTCTACTTTAATTGCCATAAGTTATGTCTCCTTAAATAAGTTAATTTGTAAATATTTTATAATTTAGTTATATATAATTGTTACCCAAATACTTTTCAAATGCTCTCTGGAAATATTTAATATATATAAAAAAAATAAAAATTAAATGATTAAAATGGAAAATTTAAGAGACGACATCAAAACAATAATCAATAGTGCTTATCCTTACATTGAAGAGTTCAATCCTGCCCAAAAAGCCGTGATTGAATCCGGTTATCTAGAAGACAAATCAAATTATATAATTTGCATTCCAACAGCGAGCGGTAAAACCGTTCTTGGAGTATTGCCCGCCCTGAAGACAATACTTGATGGCGGAAAAGCAGTCTATGCAGCGCCACTGCTTTCAATTCAAAACGAAAAAGTTAAAGAGTTCAAGGCTTTTGAAGACTATGGAATCAGTGTAGGAAAGCATCCTGCAAGCTCTGATTTGTCAGTAATGGTTTTTGAATCATTTGATGCACTTACAAGATTTTCCTGGAATACATTAAGGGACGTTGACACTCTAATAATTGACGAATTCCATATGATTGGGGAATTCTCAAGGGGCCCCACTCTTGAAGCTGCAATAACAAGGGCAAAAATCATAAATCCTTCAATGAGAATAATTGCACTATCCGCCACATTAAGAAATATTGAAGAAATCGAAGGATGGCTTGAAGGAAAATGCGTTGAGCATGACTACAGACCGGTGCCGCTTCATAAGGAAGTATTGGATGCAGAGATGTTCAATACAAAAAACAAAAACGATGTCATTGTAAAGGTACTGGAAAAATCAATCAAAGACTCATCACAGGCATTGGCTTTTGTTTCAACCAGAAGATTTACGGAAAGCCTTGCGACATACGTTTCCAAAAAGATTGACAAAAAAATCAATGTGAAACAAAGGGAAAGCTTTAAGGAAGTTGCAGAAAAAATACTCGACGTTCCAAAAAGGAAGGGTTCACTCCCAACAACAACCTGCCTTAAACTGGCCGAAAGCATAGAGCACGGAGTGGCATTCCACCATGCAGGCCTTTTCAATGAACAAAAGGAAATCATTGAAGACGAATTTAGAAACGGAAACATTTTGATGATTACTGCAACTCCAAGTTTGATGTATGGAGTCAACCTGCCTTCAAAGACTGTTGTCATAAGGGACAATACCCGCTGGACCGCCCAGGGACCTCAGCCGATTCCGGTCTTCGATTATGAGCAGATGTCCGGAAGAGCCGGAAGGCCACAGTATGATGATGTAGGATACTCATATCTGATTGCAAAAACCATGGATGAAGCCATGAACCTGGAGGCATACTATATCAATGGTGAAATTGAATTGACCAATTCAAAGCTTGTGGACAACAAGGATGCAATCTTAAAACAAATCATTGCCCAAATCGCTTCCACACTTTCCAAAAATCTGGATGAATTGACAGAATTCTTCTCAAAAACATTATATGGCTATCAGATGGCAAACAACCCTTCAATGGCCATGTTTGCTGCCGACAGCATAAGATTTGAACTTGAAAATTCCCTGGAATTCCTGCTTCAAAATGGAATAATAAGGGCAACACCGGAAGGGTTGAAAACAACTGATTTTGGAAGCCTGATTGCAAAATCCAATTATTCCGTTGAAACTGCGGTTAAAATCAAGGAGTACATTTCCGGAATCACACAAATCAATGTCAACGAATTCATATATGCATTATGTGAAACACCGGATGTGCCACTGATTTCATTCAAGGGCCGAAAATCAAAAGATCCTGTTCGTGAAAAATTATCAGAAGCTGGACTATTTGCAGTCGATATCGGCAACCCCGAAGCAACAGCAGTATCCTTGATGGAGTGGATTGATGAGAGAAACGAATATGAAATCGAAAACAGATACAGCGTCTATTCCGCTTCAACAAGAAGGTCTGCCTATGAAGCATCAAGACTTGTCAAATTCGCAAAGGACACTTCAGAAGTCCTGGGCAATTATTCCAACCTAAAAGACTTTGATATTTTATCCGCCAGATTGTATTACGGTGTAAAAGAAGACATTATTCCACTGGTAGTCAGCGTTAAACGACTCGGAAGAAAAAGAGCAAGAAATCTGGTCAAAATATTTGGAAACGATTTGAGTGGCGTTTCTGAAAATGAGTTACAAAAAGTTGAAGGCATCGGACCTAAATTAGCCGAAAAAATTAGATTGTTCGCAAATAATTAAAAAAAAGGTGGGATTTAACCTCCACCTTCAGCGACACTGGAATCCATTTGCATGTCTTCCAATGCATTTGCTTTTTCTTTCATTGCTTCTACATCAAGATCCTGATTATCCCTATCATCATATAGGGTGGATTTCTTAATGTCTTTATCATCAAGCAATTCAACTAAATTAGAACGATACCATAATTCGGTTTTATCGAGTTTTACCCATTCCATGCCATCCTGTGTTTTAACGTCGACAACCATTCCGATTGTTCCTGTATCCACATATCTGACATAGGAATCAAGAGCAATTTCTAATCCTCTTGCATCAAAAACCATTTTAATACCCGTTTATTCTTTTTCTTCATCTTTAATTTCTATTTCAACGGTTTCAGCTTCTTCTTCAATTTCTTCTTCTTTGGTGATTTCTTTGTTTAAGATAATGTATGCACCGATAGTTGCAATGTCTTCAAAAGAGATTTCAAGTTCATCTCTGGAGAAGAGATTTTTTTGTAAAGTTAAAGTAATAGTTTCAATTTTACCAGTTGCGGTGTCAAAATCAACATTGTCAACTTTACCGACTACATTTGCATTTTTATCTAAAACGGTTGATCCGATAAATTCTTTAATTTTCATTTTTTCACCTTCTGAAATATTCAATATAATATATTTTATTTCATTAAGTATTTAAATAACACCAGTATATAAAGTTAACTATTGTAGATATGGTGAAAATAAAATGGAAAAAGCATGTAGAATAATTATTAATGATATCCTGGATGGCAAAATCACAACCCGAAGGGAACTTGAAGTCGAAAAAAGGCAGCTATGCCGTGACTTTAAGCTGTCCAAGTTCATGAGCAATGCAGATATCCTGGAATATGCCCAACCTGAAGAGAAGGAAACCGTTTCAGGAATTTTAAAAAAAAAGCCCACCAGGACAATGTCCGGAGTTGCGATTGTTGCAGTCATGTGTCATCCCCACAAATGTCCGCATGGAAGATGTTTCTATTGCCCTGAAAGCGATATTGCACCTCCAAGCTATACCGGAGAAGAGCCTGCAGCACTCAGGGGCAGAATGTATGACTATCACCCTTATGTCCAATGTTTCAACAGATTGAAACAGCTTAAAAAAATCGGCCATCCAATAGATAAGGTTGAATTGATCATCATGGGAGGAACATTCCCATCAAGGGACTTATGCTATCAGCAATGGTTTGTATCACAATGCCTCAAGGCAATGTGCGATTTCGGACTGATTATGGAAAACAAACCAACAAATTACGATTATAATCTTGACTATGAAGAGATAAGGTCTTTTGAAAAGGGAGTATTGAAGACTTACCCTCCAAACGATTATGTCCTTGTTGAAGAAGCTCAAAGGGTCAATGAAAATTCAAAGGTGAGATGTGTCGGAATGACTTTTGAGACACGTCCGGATTACTGCAAAAAAGAGCATATCAACAGGATGCTTGATTTTGGAGTTACAAGAGTTGAGCTGGGAGTTCAAACATTATCGGATGAATTATATGCCAAAATCAAACGTGGACACAAAATAGCTGACGTGATTGAGGCAAACCAGCTTCTGAGGGATTCCGCCGTTAAAGTGGCCATGCACATGATGCCAGGGCTCTTTTCAAATCAGAGCGAAGATTTGAAAATGTTCAAGCAGCTGTTCAGTGACGATAATTTCAAACCGGACATGCTCAAGATCTATCCATGCCTTGTGACAAAGGGAAGTGAACTGTATGACCTGTGGCAAAGCGGAGGATATGAACCGTACAATGACGATGAAGCCGTTGAACTGATAACTAAAGTCAAATCGATTCTTCCAAAATGGGTCAGAACCATGAGAATCCAAAGGGACATTCCCTCAACGCTAATTGAAGCGGGAGTGAAGAAATCGAACCTTGGAGAACTGGTTTACAACAACCTCGAAAGGGAGCATATCGACTGCCAATGCATTCGCTGCCGTGAAATCGGCCACAAAAAAACTTCAAGGGAATATACCTTAGACGATTTTGAGCTATTCAGCGAAAATTACACCGCATGCAACGGCGAGGAACATTTCCTATCAATTGAAGACATTAACGAAGAAAGCATTGCAGGATTTATAAGATTGAGACTGCCTTCCAAAAATCATTTCAGACCGGAAATTACCGACACCACAGCATTAATCCGTGAACTGCATGTCTATGGAAACATGATTAAGATTGGTGGTAAAAATCCAAAAATCGGGCAGCACACAGGATTTGGCGAAAAACTCCTGAAAGAGGCTGAGAACATTGCTCTGGATAATGGAAAGGATGAAATGGCAATCATCAGCGGAATAGGCACCAGAAACTATTACCGCAAATTCGGCTATGAAAAAGTCGGGCCTTACATGATGAAAAAGCTGACATGAAAATATTTAAATATAATGTTCGTACATATACTAACTAATTGAGAGAGTGATATTATGGTTTATAATATAAAAAATTCAAAACAACTGGCAAGCCTAATAAATTACACTAACCTAAATAATATGATTACTGAAGGGGAAATGAAAGAATTTCTCGAAAAAGCAAAAGAATTGAACTTCCATTCAGTCGTCATATCACCAACCTACATGCCATTAGCTAAAGAAATATTGGCTGACACCGACATAAAGGTTGGAAGTGTAGTGGGATTTCCGCTAGGTTTTGAAGACACCGAAAGTAAAATCGCAGCAGCTCAAGAACTCCTTAAAAAAGGAGCAGATGAAATTGAAGTTGTAATCAACTTAAGCTACCTGAAAGACGAAAGGTATGATCTGCTTGAAAATGAGATAAAGCAAATCAAGGAAGTTGTGGGAGACAAAATCTTAAAAGTCGTGATGGAAACCAAAGCATTGGAAGACTACCAAAAGGCAAATGCTGCAAAGGTGGCTGAAAATTCAGGAGCAGACTTCATTAAAAATTCAACAGGATTTGTAAGTCCAAACCACATCTTCGAAAATGTTAATGATATCAACATCATCCAAAAATACGCTCCAAAAATAAAAATCGAAATTTATGGAGGCATAAACGAATATAAATTTGCAAACCAAATATTGACCGGAGGAGCAGATTTGATTGGAAGTGACAACGGTTATGATATTGTCAAAAAATATAAGGAATTAAGAGAAAACACACAAGTAACCCCAAAACCTATCACATTAACCAAAAATGATTAGATTAAAAAAAAATCCATCACCTTTTTTAATCTATTTTTAAAGCTAATTTTTTAAAAAAATTTTATAGAGTACTAAAATTATCAAAGATTTTAGAAAAATAAGATAAAATAAATGCCATGGGCCGGACTTGAACCAGCGACATCTAGATCTTCAGTCTAGCGTTCTCCCATCTGAACTACCATGGCATATGGACCGAACGAGATTCGAAC
>NZ_CAJODJ010000024.1:0-29686 GCF_905233225.1 Methanobrevibacter sp. UBA212 | reverse complement strand
TGAAATCTCCCTCATAGCTTCAGCCCATCTTGAGGTTGAGTCTGCCATGAGCGCTACGTCGTAACCTTGGTCACGGTAGTATTCAGCAATAGTAATACCGGTGTATACACATGCTTCACGAGCTGCTACCGGCATGTTGGAAGTGTTTGCGATAAGAACTGTTCTGTCCATTAATGGGTTTCCTGTTTTAGGGTCGTCAAGGAATGGGAATTCGGTAAGTACTTCTGTCATTTCGTTACCACGTTCTCCACATCCGATGTATACAACGATGTCTGCGTCTGCCCATTTAGCTAATTGCTGTTGGGTAACAGTTTTACCTGATCCGAAAGGACCTGGAATAGCTGCTGCTCCTCCTTTAGCTACAGAGAAGAAAGTATCTTGTGCCCTTTGACCAGTTACTAAAGGTACATCAGGGTCTAATTTTCTTACATATGGACGGCTTCTTTTTACAGGCCATTTTTGGAGCATTTGAACTTTTTCGCCGCCTACTTCAGCAATGTCTTCAAGTACATTGTAGTCGCCTTCAGCTGCGATTTCAGTTACTTCACCTTCTAAGTGTGGAGGAACCATAATTTTGTGTAAAACTGCAGTGGTTTCCTGAACTTCACCAAGAACGTCTCCAGCTTTTAAGACATCTCCAACTTTTGCCACTGGTTTGAATGTCCATTTTTTCTCCTTGTTGACTGAATCAACGTCAATTCCTCTTGCAATGAAATCACCAGATTCTTCTCTGATGATTCTTAAAGGTCTTTGAATACCATCAAAAATAGAACTCATTACACCAGGACCAAGTTCTACGGACAATGCTCCACCAGTACATTCAACTACTTCACCCGGCTGGATACCGGCTGTTTCTTCATATACTTGGATAGTTGCGGTGTCACCTTCAAGCTCGATGATTTCTCCGATAAGCTTCTCGTCACCTACCCTAACCATCTCAAGCATCTGAGCCCCTCTCATTCCATCTGCGATAATAACAGGCCCAGCAATCTTAATAATTTTTCCTTCAATAATCATTTAACCATCTCTACCCCGATAACTCTTTTAATAAGTTCGTTTATTTGATCAGATGATCCTCCAGAGGACCCATCTTTATCAGGTATTTCAATTATCATTGGTAAAACATCAGAACCAATTTTCCTATCAATATGATTTCTCATTTCATTAGCCAATAATTGGGTAATGATAATAATTGAAATTTCTTCATCTAAAAATTTATCAAAAGCTGCAATAGCTTCTTCAGTAGTGTTAACTACTTCAGCCTTTTTGACACCGCCTAATCTAAATCCTGAAACAGTGTCAATATCTCCTATAATTGCTACTGAACTCATATTAACATCTCCATGATTTTAGAATTAGGGAAGTCTGCTTCTCTTTTTGCCCTTGCAATAATTTTTAAATTTTTAATTTCACTTTCTTTTTGATTTAAATAACCAATAATTGGACCAATACCTAATGGTTTTTTAGAAGCTAAAGATTTTGAATATTCTGAGGAGTAAACGTCTAATGCCTTTTCAAACACTGCAACTGAACCGGTTTCGTTGTAAACTGGTATTGCGTCAGTCAAGGCTTCGGCATATTTTGTTCCTTCCAATCCAGAAACTACATTTGTAACGTCTGGAGATTCCATTAAATCTTTTAGTTTCCAATCACGTAATTGGTATCCTTCCTCTAATATATAAGGGGAGATTGCATCATAATCAAGGCCATCTTGTTTTGCCCTTATAATCAGTTTTAGATTAGCCACATCTACCTGAGTTCCCACATATGAATACAATATCTGTTTATTCTCATCGGAAGGAACATCAGAAGAACGTAATAACTTGCCTAAATAGTATTTATCTAAAGCAGATTCTAATGGAAGAATCATATTAGTATTTTCATATTGTGGAAGAGCGTCTTCTAGCACTGCCGCATATTCAGTGTTATCCAAACTTGTTACAACATCAGTTACGTTGTCAACGTCAGCTAATGATTCCAATTCATCATATAATGATCCACAAGGAATTAATAATTCTCTTGTCTCATCAGGACCAAGACCAACTTCCTTAGCAGTTAAAAGACTTTTGATGTTGTCGATATCTGCTTTTTTAGACATTATTACGAAAGGATCTTTAATGTCTTTAGGAGCTACTCTTGCAACGAAATCATAAGTGTTAGCACGTTCCACATCTAATGCTTTATCAAGTGGATATTCATCTAAAACGTCAGCATATTCAGGAATACCTTTGAGATAGTTTTCAACCTCTTCAACATCGTTGGTTTCAACGAGTTCAGAAATTTGCTTTTCATCAAATAATCTTCCTTTTCTAGCTCTTACTCTAGCACTTGGGTTAAGATAAGGATAAATGTCCAAAATTGGTCTGGATGTAATGATTACAACTACTGCACCTACGATAAGCACTGCTAAGATACAGAAAACAAGAAATGTTTCCTGTGTAAGTCCCAAAGCACTTATTAAGGTAGCAATTCCATCTGCCATAATTTATCCTCCTAATTATTTAAATAATATTTCAGCAACTTCACTACGTAAGATACTTTTAAATCTTTCTAATCTTGCTTCAATTGTGTTATTTACTTCAATATCTCCATTAGCGGTTTTTAAAATAGCGCCGCCAATTGCATCAATAGGTTCGCCTAATGTAAATTTGATTCCTTCAATTTCGAAAGAGTCTGAACCTTGTGAAGATAAGTCATCTTTAAATTTCTGTGTATCAGCTTCATTTAATTGTAAGATCAGGTCATTGCTGCCAATTTCATTAGTAGCTTCCATAATCATTTTACTTAATGAATCTTTGTATTCTTCATCGCCAGAAGAAGCCTTTATTTTTAACTCTCCAATAGCTTGATTGAAAGCAGCTTCAATAACGTCTTCTTTAGCGCCTAACTCTGCTCTACGAGCATTCATCTTAGCTTCAGAGATAATTTGCTGATATCTCATATCAGATTGTTTTTTACCATTTTCTAAGATTTTTGTTTTTTCAGCTTCCGCAGTTTTTTCAGCATTAGCATTAATTTGTGAAACTTCTGCATTAGCATCTTGAATGATACCATCAGCTTTCTCTTGGGCTACAGACATGATGCTTTCAACAATTTTACTTGTGCCTGAGCTCATATGAATAGCCTCCTTAAGCTAAGATTCCACCGAATACCATAAGTAAAATAGCAATCAAGAAACCGTAAATAGCCTGAGTCTCTGGTAATGCAGAGAAAATAATACCACGAGCGAACATGTCGTTGTCTTCTACAATAGCACCGACGGAGGATGCTGCTGCCATACCTTGTCCCATACCGGAACCTAAACCAGCAAATCCGATAGATGCACCTACACCAATAGCTATAATACCTGCTTCTAAAGTTAATTTAGTTGCATTTCCACCTAATAAACCTGAGAATACTAATAAAAGGATAGCAACCAAGAAACCGTAAATAGCCTGAGTCTCTGGTAATGCAGAGAAAATAATACCTCTAGCGAACATGTCGTTGTCTTCTGCAACTGCTCCTACAGAACCAGCAGCTGCCATACCTTGCCCTAAACCGGAACCTAATCCGGCAAAACCAATTGCTACTCCAGCACCAATTGCTGCTAAAGCAGCTCCTAAGCCTATTTCTACCATATTTAATTCACCTTTGAAATAATATTGATTTTTTTAATTTAATTTAAGATATAAATGAAAAATTTTTAATTTATTTAATTTTTGTAAATGTTCTTTTTGCTTTGAAAGCTTCGAATTTACCTTTACCTTCCATGAAGAATTGTGAGAAGAACTCTACATAGTTAAGACGCAGAGCGTTAATGAATGCACCTAATACCTGGAAAGCGAAGTTTGCAATATGACCGCCTATGAATATGATTATCGCAAGTATGATACCTACCATAGGAACCATTTGGTCAACCATTTGAGCTAAGATGTTTACTGTCATAGCAATACCACCAGTAGCCAAACATAAAGCTAAAAGACGTGCGTAAGATAATACATCACCCATGTAACCGAAAATATCCATTACACCGTATGCACCGTTTGCCCAAACTAACATTCCAATAGTTGCAACAACTAAAACTCCTCCAATTGCATAACCGATAATGCCGATTGCAGGCATTAAATAACCGATTGCAAGGAAGATAATACCAGCTTCAAATACAAACCAACAAATTTGAGAACCTATAGCTTCTTTGACATTTCCGTATCTTAAGTTGTTGATTGCACCTAAAATAAACCCGATGTTGGTGTATAAAAGACCAACTGCGATAGCTATTATCAAAATAGTATCAGGGTGCACGAATGCCTCAACAGGTCCATAAATGGTTGGTAAACGCATACCTAATAACCTTTCTGGGAAGTCCCCGATACAACCGTTGGTTATCAGACCTAGTACAACGGCCCACAGACCGGACCAGATTAAGATCCAACCAAAGGATTTCATGGATTCTTTGATTTTACCCATACCGCGTAATAATATAACACCAATAAGTGCTACTAACAAACCATATGCTGCATCGGTTAAACAGAAACCGAAGAAGAATGGGAATGTAATCGCAACAAAGATTGTCGGATCCATAGCGTTGTAACGTACCGGTGAATACATATCTACAAGGTATTCGAAAGGTTTTGCATACCATCCGTTTTGTTGTAAAACTGGAACATTTTCATCATCTGTACCTTCAACCTCTATTGTTTCAAAGGCACAATGTCCGTCAGAACTTTTTTCAACCAATTGTTCAACCTTTTCGGTGTCTTTGACAGGCACCCATGCTTCAAGCACGTAAGCGTCCTTGGTTTGAACAAATGATGAAAGGATTTCGTTCTTATCTTTTTCATTTTCTAACTGTTCTTTGAGAGCTAATATGTCATCGTCCCATCTTTCAGCAACGGCCTTCAATTCAGTTTTGATTGAAGCACGTTCTGATTCAATGGTCAATAATCTTGCATCAGCATTTGAAATGATCTGTTGAGGAGTGCCTTCAACATCACCTATTTCAATTTTCTCAAAGTCAAATTTACGAAGTGTTGAATAAACTTCATCACTTAATTCTTTTAATGTCACTACGACGATAATTTCTCCTTCTTTATCATCCGCAGGAACAGTAAAAATCTCTAATTCGTCTGTCAATTTACTTAATTCATTTTTGATTTCTGAAGCAGATCCAGCATCAATCCTTCCAACAGTAGTAGAAGTGTACTTTGAATCTTTTAAGTCAGCTAAATTCATGTCAAAATTAGATAAGCGATTAGCCAAACTTTTATTAGACTGTAGTTCACTTGTTTCAGCGTCGAGTGCGGAGAGTTTTTGCTCTATAACGCTTGTTTTTGCTTCCACCTGGGATAGAGTGTCTTCGGCTTTTGCTATAAAAGCTTCAGTATCTAACTTTTCAACTTCTTTTTGAACAGGTAAATCTGGACTAATAAAAGACATTAATGTATCTTTTAACCCATGGCCTTCTGATAAAGAGTTTCCTAATAATTCAGATATCCCGTTTGTTTTCATTAGAAGTGAAGATAATTTTCCAGTGTATGGAGAAGCTTTAGCAGGAGCTACTAATTCCGCTAATTCAGGATCTTGCTGAATGCTATCAGAAATATCACTGATTTGTATAAGCCCTGACTCGTGGAGAGCATCCACTGTAGGAGCTACATACTTATCCAGTGTAACTATTCTAATTTTTCGCATTCTAGCTGTCTTGAACATATAATCTCACACTACAAAATATTTTTGACAATAACAGAAGCAGCCTCATCTACATTTACCATAGCTTTGTCTTTGATGGATTTAACATCCACTTTGGACTGCTCAGCAATAGATTGCGCTTCTTTTTTAGCTTTATCTTCTGCATCAAAAACAGTATCTTTAGCTTCGTCTTCTGCCTGTAATTTAGCTTGAGAAATAATTTCTTCAGCTTTAACTCTTGATTCAGCAATTAAATCGTTTGATTTAGCTTCTGAATCAACAATGAGTTGTTCAGCATCAGATTCAGCTTTTTTTATCATTGCGATTGCGTCTGATATCTCTGCCATAATTAATCACCATGGTGAACTTATTTTTGTTGTGCAATATATATATCTTTTACTATTCAATTTTGTTTAAAGTTCGTAAAATTGAATTTTGAATAAAAAAAAGTATTCAAAATATAATATTTGCATGAAAAAATTAAATTAAAAAAAGAATAAAAGATAAATTAATTATCTATAAAACCATTTCAATATACTAGGCGGTAATTTTTGTAAATAAGCAAGGACTGCTATTGCAATGATGATTACACCCACGATAACGAATCCGATATTATACGGGTTAGCAAGTAACATGTACCCGCTGACACCTATTACAATACCTTCAAAGAAGAATACCGCTTTGGTCCAGCTTGGATTAAATAATATGATAAAGTAAGCGACTGCAATCAAAACCAGTATGATTGCGGTGGCCATCACATCATTCGTAATCGGCTGATGCCTTATAAACGGAGCGAGTCCCCAGACAATCAGCATCACTGCCAACATTACCCCCAATAATTTAAACATTTTAACATTTGCCATAATAACACTTAATTTTTAGTTTAACCTTCATGATATTTATATCATTTTATATTAATGACTATACATGGAAAGAGCAGTTTGGATAATCTTAAATGAAAACTTTTCACTTACGTTAGATGGTGAAATGAAAAATGATCAGGTTGTTGACAAAAAATTCTCCCCTGGAAGCGACATATGGACAAATGAGCTCCCACGATTAGGGTTCAGTGATGATGAGGTTCAAAAGGATTATGATGAATTCATATCAGACATCTTAACACTGTTCAGTGAACCTGGAGCCAATGAAGTGTTCATCAATGCAAAAATAGGCGAGGAATCGGAATATCTCAATTCCAAAAAGCCTCTGGTAATAAGAAAAATAGAAGAATATAGCGTTGATGAAATCATATGAAGGCAGTGGCCTTTTTTAATATTTCATCCATATTGCTGAATTCCAATGGTTTTCCGTCTTCTCCAACAGTTTCAGTTGTTATCAGTACATTCGGAGAAGCCCATAAGAATGAATATGCAAAATACGCTACATTGATAAATATGACTATCCCAATAAAGAACAATGCTGTTAAAAGACAGACAGCATGGATTAAAAGGTTCCCATACCTTCTTTTTTTCATCAGGATATAATTGTCCTCTTTTTCAACAGTTTTGAATTTATGTTGAGATAATTCCTCTGAAATCTTCTCCATTTCATTAGAATTATCTGCACTCAATATGTATAATGACATTTTAATCCATGTAAACTACAAATTCATCCAGTTCCTTTCTTGGAGTGTCTCTCGGTTCGGCATCGCCATAACCTAACGGTGTGAAAAGCACTGCTTCCTCTGTTTCGTCAAGGTTTAAAAATTCGTGTGCCTTATTTTTCTTGAATGCAGCTATATAGCAGGTTCCAAGTCCAACATCGGTAGCTGCAAGAATGATATGGTCCATCACTATTGTAGCGTCGATGTCTGCAATGTTTTTCTGATCCCATGGTCTGGTCCATGCCTGATTTTTTATAGCCACTACACAAAGCACATATGGAGCTTCCACAAACCATTTGGCTCCATAGATTTCTGACAATTCGTCTTTATACTTTTTAGTGTCAATTACATAGACTTTGAATGGTTGGTTATTAACACCGGTCGGTGCTATTGTTGCCGCTTTCAAGACATATTCTAGCTTTTCTTTTTCCACTTCTTTGTCGAGGTATCCTCTTACGCTGTATCTTTCAGTTATTACGTCAATAAATTCCATTTTTTATCATCCCATATATTCTATATCTTCAAGGTCGCAGAATCTTCTAAATTCATCTTCATCCATCTGTTCCTCATAGGCATGTGCTATCAGGCCAGGAAGCCTTCCTATCATAAAAATGCCCAAACCCAATTGAGGGTCAAAGCCCAAGTCAGACAGTATTGCAGCATTTGCACCGTCAACATTAAGCTTGATATGCTTCTTATCATTGACAAGGTCCTGAAGGGCCAAGGCCAACTTGATATGCGGACCGATATAGCCCTTATTGACTGCAATTTCCATCAGCTTATCCGCTCTGGGGTCAACATCATGGTATCTGTGGCCAAAACCCGGTATTTTTTTGCCCTTAACCACATACTCATTATAGATTTCAATGGCCAAGCCTGCAATCTGCTTATTGTCAATGCTTGGATCATCAATCAAATGAACCGAATTGATTTTTGACTGATACAATTCCATTGCCTTTTCAATAGCTCCCGCATGCCTGTTTCCAAATGACAACAATGCGCCCGACATTGCAGAATTAAGTGGTGAACCTGAAGAAGTGATCAATCTTGCGGTTTGGGTGCTTGGCGGTGTGGCCCCATGGTCGCAAAATGAAACCAGAACATGATTAAATATTCTGCTTTCTTTTATGGAAGGCAATCTGCCTTTTAAAAGTAAAAAAACCATATCTGAATATCTTATTTTTTCAATCAAATCCCTTTGATTATATCCTCGGGTTACAATCTTATCCTTTTCAACCCGGGTAACTGCAGTTTTTAAAGACTTTGGATTGACTTTAAAATTATTTTCTTGCATTTTTTAAACCTTTTTTGTTCTTAATTTAAATATATGAACTATTCTAATTTAAGTGTTGCTACTCTTGGTTCTACAAAACAAGATGGTCTGATTGAAACTATTCTAACACCACTTGCCCTTTGACAACCAATATTCAAATAACATCCCAAAACGGTAGTCCTGCCGCCCAATCCCAATGGTCCTATGCCGCTTTGATTCAATCTGTCTGCAATAGCCTCTTCATGCTGGTTTTGATTATTCAGATTTCCATATGCAATTGATTTAAGCAAAAGCGATGTCGCTTCAAAGTGTGTCCTTCCAATTCCAATGGATGGAATCGAAGGAGTGCATCCCAACATTTTCAGTGAGGATTCAAGCCATTGGCATGCTGTATCAATCACATTTTCAAAAGAGCGCTGATGATAAACCCTGAATGTTTTTGATCTTATTTCAGGACCTCCCCCTTCAAGCAAAAAGTGGATGTTTAACGTGTCCGGACTTATGTCCCTTCCGTATGTCGATTCGTCATTCACATTATCAATCAGTATTGATGCCGGAGAAAGTTTTCCAGGCTCATCAAATAAACCCCTGCTTTGCTCAATTCTTTCCACTTCACTGCCCTTAACAGCCATGGGCCTTGCAGGAAGACTGTTCAGCCCCAAGGATATTCCTTCATGAATCTGATTCAATAATTCACCGGTTATCTGCCTATCAGACCCCAGTTCAATTATCACATGAGGAATTCCTGTATCATCACACAGGGGAAATTTTGTTTTCTGAGCAACCTGATAGTTTTCTAAAATCTGTTTTAAAGCCCAACGGGAATTTTCATTCTCTTCTGCATCAATTGCCCGTCTTAATGCATCATATTTATCATTTGAAAGTGTGGTTGAAGCCTCTATAATGGCCTTTGAAATATCGTTTAAGATGTCCATAAAATCACTCGGGAACCGCCAAGTCATTGGATTTGTCAGGTGAAACTATTGCATCAGGACAGTATTCGTCAATCATTCTCTTGACTAGCATGACCTGTTTTATGCGGGCAATAGCCTCTGAAGCGGTCGTATCCCAGTTATGGTTGGCCGCAACTGACCCTCCAGTTTTCAAATAGACCGGAGATGCAACTCTAATAAACTTTGGAACTTCATAATGCCTTATGAATCCTCCTGTTGATTTCGGATTTTCGGTGTGCAAATCCAATACCATGTCTGTAGCATTTCTAATGGCTGCAAGCATTGGAATTTGCAAATCACGAACCGGATTGAGTGAATTCAATCCCATCTCCTCCAATAATTTTGCTGATGCAGGATTGGAATGGCCTGCATGAGCAGACAGCTTGAAATGAACATCGGATGGAATTTCAGATTCTTCACGCATCTGATTTAAAACCCAAAGCAGACCTTCATCATAAAGCAAAATTCCCCTGACACCCAGTCTGCATGCTCTTTTCACATCTTCGATTGCATAAACCAGATTGTCATATCCCCTTAACCTATAGCCTATTCTGCTTCCTTCCTTTGTGTGGACGGTGGCAGAAGTATCATATGTCGCCCTTGGACCTACAGATAAAAACAGTTCGCATCCGTAATCCTTAGCCAACTGGACCATTTCTTTGATTTCCTCATCGGTCAACATCATTATTCCCTTTGTTTGTGTTACCCGATGAATGAAAATGTCATTTTTGCCGGCTTCCTCAAGAAGCGCTTTCATAGTTTTTGGAGATTGGATTCCAGGAACCTCAAAGCGATATTGTCCACCGTCGCCGAAGCGTTTGGGTGAAACATAATCCTGTGAAACCTCATCGATGCCTGCTTTTTTAAGGAATCTTTTTGTATCTTCCATATTATCTACCATTTAATTTACGAACAACAAATTTCATTGTATATTCTTCAAGTGAATCTATAACAGTTAAATTGTTAACGTCATACTGAGGGTTAAGAGCCTTGAACTTGGCAATCAAATCCCTCAATTGGAATGGATTTTCAAAATCTCCCTTTGGAAGGAAAGTGATATTCTGAAATACACCGTTTCTAAAGCTTTTGTCCAATTTGATAATAACATTTGAAGGTCGTTTATCGGGATATAACTCATTCAATTTATCATCGCTGACAACAATCATATGGTTTACAAGATTTTTGATGCTGTTTACCTTGTCCACTGTTGAATAGTTGTCCAGAAGTCCAAATTCAATTAATTGATTGATTCCATCAACGGACACTTCGCCGACAACCAATGAAATCGCAACGGCATAAGGAAGGCTTTGCCTTAACTCTTCAATATTTTTAGGATTGAAATTATTGTGTTCAGCTGCAACTGAGTATGTTTTAACAGCCACATTTTGAATGTGATCATATTCCTCGCCTATACTTGCCTTGAGCTTTAATGCAGTGTCGATTGATGAATGCAGATGCCTGCAGAATGGATATTTCTTAAAGTAGATGTCCCTGACCCTTACCTTGCCGACATCCTTCAATGCATTTTCAAATGAGAAGTCTTCCTGATTGTAATCATCATCAACAACCATGGTCTTTAAAAATCCTTCATTACCTTCAAAGATTGTTTTGCTGCCGGTGAATCCGTTTCTTGCAAGATAGGCAGATATTATTCCATTATAAACTGCCTTTCCCACATGCAATGATTTTCCCATGGATCCGCCATGGTCAGATTCCAATAATCCTGCTGCCTGTGTTCCGCACAGTCCCAGGGCATTCATTATTTGCTCCTCATCCAACTTCAATAGTTTGGAAGCAACCACTCCAGCTACAAATGCCCCAATCGTTCCTGTGGTATGAAATCCCTTGTTCCTATGTCGGGGATTGACAATTTGACCTAAAAGAATTCCCACTTCATAACCTACAATGACACCTTCCATGAATTCCTTTCCTGATAGATCATAAGCCTCTGAAATTGCAAGGGCAGTGGGAAAAATAACGGAACCCAAGTGTATTTGGGCCTTTCTGTGACCGTCATCCAGTTCCAGCACATGGGCAGAAACTCCATTAATAAAAGCCGCATGCAAAACGTCCGCTTTAAATGGGGTTCCTATAACTGATGCCTTTAAATTTGGATTTGAGTTTCCATGAAATATTTCTCCAACAGTATTGCAGGCAATTTGTGATGCATCCTCTCCTATGCCCCTGTAAGCAACCCCAAAAAAGTCTAAAAAGGCTGCCTTTACAGTAGTGACAGATTCTATTGTTGCCTGTTCATATCTATAGTTTGAAATAAATTTAGAAATATTTTGTAAAAACATAAAACACCATTCTACTATTTGTTAAAAGTAGTATTAAAATAGTTCAGTTATCAGTCCGAGCAATATCATATCATCGAATATATTATGCTGCCGGAACACCGGTTAAAACAAGGACAATGTGTGCAACTATAGCTGCTCCATAGTATGTTGCTGCAATAACCAGCACAGTTATGACTATGGCTCTCCAACCTAATGCCTTAAATTCATCCCAGCTTTTACCCATTCCAATACCCACATAGGCTAAAAAGACTGTCACAATGGATAGAAGTTCAATTTGAGAAACATAATGCAGAACAAATTCGGAAGTTGGCATGCCTGGGAAAGCCAGAATAATACCGATTACACTGATATATAAAATTGAGGAAATGTTAAACGGCAAATACCTTTCCAACCATACCCCCACAAGGGTAATGAGAGACAGTATTGCCATGCCCACTATAGAACTTTCCATAGGATGATGATAACCCAAATAATTGCCGATTACGGTTATGATTGAAAATATAACGAGCAGGAAAATCCAATTCATGATACCGTGAACGGACACGTTTTCAGATCCGTCAATCAAATCAGGCATCTTCTTCATCCTCCTTTTTAGGCATTATGGAGTCCCTTCCAATTTTAGGTTCCAGCCAATTATATATTTTTTCGGTCAGCGGAAGTGCCACGAATATAACAATGTATATTCCAACACAGAATGACAACAGATTACTGAATCCTGCAAACGCCTCAATCTGAGTTTCCAATCCGGGAAATGCCGCAAGAGTCGGACCTATTGCCGCAGCGTTCATACTTGCACTTCCCACCCCACTTGCCATTGCAAAGGCATACGGATGCAGTGGAAGGAATGATAAGGAAAATGTTACAAGGAAACTTATGAATATTGTACCTATTACGGTACCTATAATGAATATTGCAAATACTCCTCTTGATTCGGGAGAATTGAAACCATACTTGTCTACAACAACAGCAACGTTCGGCTCCCTTCCTATTGAATTTGTCATACCGATTGCTTCCTTTTTAAATCCTAAAAGCAATGCGATTGGAAGAACCAAAATGGTTGCCAAATGTCCAAGTTCCTGCAATATCAAAGATGGTCCCATTTCAAAAATCAAACCGATGGACTGACCACTTGATACGGCCAGTTTTGCAATCAGAACACCAATAAAAAGCATCATTGCTCCCTCAGCAATACGTGCCTGCTTTCTGTGAATCCATTTAATCGGTTTTATTAGATAAAAGGCAAGCCCTAAAATAATGGTATATATTAAAGGCATTATGGTGATTGCAACATCCTTGGTGATTGGGATTTTGATGGTTCCTATTAACTCGGCAATGACAACTAAAACAAGCACTGTTCCGTGTAATCTTATATCTCTCCAGGGGTTTCTCTTCAATATACGCTTATCGGTTTTTTCCCTGTAAATATGTTCGACCTGACCATCATTGCCCTTATCCGGAATAGTAACAACTCCAAAAGTGATGTAATAATTATCAAATTTTTATTACTACACTACTATTTTTCTCAAGACATATTATATAAATTAATAGCATTTGATTGAAAAAATTCACTAAACAAGTATAAAAATAAGTAATAATATTCACAAAAAAGGAATAGAATTATGCCGGAACGCCGGTCATAACCAATACAATATGGGCAACGATTGCTGAACCGAGATAAGTGGATGCGATAACCAGAATTGTAATGATAATTGCACGCCATCCAAGGGCTTTAAATTCATTCCAGCTTTTTCCCATTCCAATACCAACATATGCCAAAAACACGGTTACAATAGACATAAGCTCCACTTTTGAAACATAATAGGAGACGAATTCGGATGTGGGCATTGTTGGAAATGCAAGAACGATACCGATTACACTAATGTATATGATTGAAGAAATGTTTAATGGGAGTTTCCTTTCCATCCAAACGCCAACTAAGGTTATCAATGATAAAATGCCCATACCAACTAATGAATCCTGCATTGGATGTTTGTAACCTACATAGTTAGCGATTACAGTAATTATAGAGAAGATCAGCAAAAGGAATATCCAGTTGAAAATGCCATGAACTGATACGTTTTCAGATCCGTCAATCAAATCAGCCATTAATATCATCCTCCTCATTTACAACAGCCTTTCGTCCGATTTTAGGCTCCAGAATATAGTATAATTTTTCAGTCAGAGGAAGAGCGAGGAATATTACAATATAGATACCTACAGAAAATGACAACAGATTACTGAATCCGGCAAATGCTTCAATCTGAGTTTCCAATGCAGGAAATGCTGCTAAAGTTGGACCGATTGCTGCAGCATTCATACTGGCGCTTCCCACACCGCTTGCCATTGCAAAGGCAAAGGGATGAAACGGCAAAACGGAAACGCAAATGCTTGTCAAAAAACTGATGAAAACGGTACCGATCATCGTTCCAACAATGAACAATGCAAATATTCCCCTGGATTCAGGTGAATTGAAACCATACCTGTCAACAACTACTGCAACTTCAGGTTCACGGCCGATGGAATTTGTCATGCCGATAGTCTCTCTTTTAAAGCCCAAAAGCAATGCAACAGGAAGTGCAATCAATATTGTTGCAAGGTGTCCGAGTTCCTGCAGCATCAATGCAGGACCCATTTCAAACAACAGGTGCATTGACTGTCCGCTTGAAACGGCAAGCTTTGCAATCAATATTCCTATAAAAAGCATCATTGCCCCTTCGGCAACCCTGGACTGTTTCCTTTCAATCCAGGTTATAGGTTTTGCAAGATAAAAGGCCAATCCCAAAATCATAGTATATAATAAAGGCATGATTGAAACTGTCACACCTTGAGTAAGTTGAATTTCAATAGGACCAATAAACATGGCAATTACTGCCAAAACGAGTATAGTGAAATGTAAACGATAATCCCTCCAAGGATTTTTCTTCAAAATACGTTTATCAGTCTTATTACGATATATATGTTGAACGTTTGTCGTGTCATTATTATCATCTGTCATGATAACCCTCTCCCACCCAGCATGAAAAAAATGCTAATTATTTTATACTTCTTAAAAACTACTATATAAATTGATATGATTCAGTTCTCAAAAGTTCCACTAATACGAATAAAAATCGTGATAAATAAATAATTATTTCACAAAAAGTGAATAAATAATAATGATAATAAATTGTTTTTAAAGTAGATAAAGAATGTAAAGAACATAATTAATCCAAATCCATACGACAAATTGGTTTAGACAGATGCCTCCTTGCAGATACCGGAGTTTCATAAAATTGAGCATTTTTTAAAGAACGTTTGATTTTAATAGGAACTTTTTTTGAAGACTCCAATTTCCGCCCACATTTTTTGCATTTGAATCCCTTGTTTTTGCCGGCCGAGGTCATCCGTTTACCGCACTCGCAAATCGGATTTTTATATTCGACATCGTTCAATTCGATTATTTGAAATTTTTCAACATTAAAAGTGTTCTGCTCTCCAATTCCACCGAAAACCCTAATCTTATCGCCTGGACGCAAATGGGAAACTATCTTTCTAAAATTCTTTGTGGGCTCATAAGCACCGCATTCGATTTCGCCAGAATTATCTGCAATGTAGAAGAACATATGCCCTCCGTCAATGATGGTGGGCCTGTTTTTGACTTCACCCTCCACGCAGTAACATCCGAATTGTTTCATTGAAGCTATATCCCTAACCTCCCGAATATGCATATCAGTGTGCTGGTTTGTCTTGAAAATGCACCAATCAACAATAGGTTCGCCCACTTCAACAATGCCTTTTGCCTTTTTCAATGCTTCAACGGTGTTTGACCTGATTCCATATAAAACAGGACATGGTGTTTTAGGTTCGATTGCTATGTAGTTTTCTGAATAGTCAATATTCTCAAAGGTATCGGGAAAAGTCTTTCTGTCCATTTCATAAACCGATTCATAGTCGATTTGTCTTTTTGTCCCATAATTATCCTGTGACCTGTATGCAAGCAGTTCATAGGTATAATCGCTTAAGGGCAAGCTGATGGATGCAATGGATCCGATTATCCCCCTTCCTTTTTTGAACTTGTGGATTTCACATCCGACAGAGCGACCAAACTCTTCAGCCTCTTCAATGGTGATGAACTCATAAATTGCCCTGAATGCATATTCCTCCATTTCACGGGTAATTTCACCATTATAAAAGATTACACCCGGATTGGTGTTGTCACAGTCGAACATGGACAGCTGTTCAACCTTTTCAAGAACGATTTCCTTTGCGAGTTCCGCTTTTGAATCATTCAAGATTTTTAAGGCAACACCTCCATTTCCACGTGTCTTATGGCGGGCAAAAGGATTTAACCTAATTAATCTTGGATAATCCACCAGTTCTATTCCATTGTCATTGAATTCATTGATAATCTGGCTTGCAAGATATGTTGTGCACATTCCGTCGGGAGAGTCTGTATCGTCAACTCCAATATATAAATAGCTAATCAAAATCACCTACTAAAATATATTTAATGTTAAGATTAATATATAGTTTAAGAGAGGATTTGACTATGTTAACTAGAAGCCAACTATTACACAATATTGAAAAACTGTTAACTTCACAGGGTTTCAAAACCTCAGACATTTATGAACAAGGTTCTTTTGATATTGTAGCAAGAAAAAACCTGCAGATATTACTTTTAAAAACATTTCAAAACATAGACAGCATCAATGAGCAAAATGCGCATGAAATGAAGCAATTGGCAAATATTTTTCTTGCATCACCAATCATAATTGGCGAAAAATCCAGAAATGGTGTTTTAGAGGACGGAGTGGTTTATGAAAGATATGAAATCCCCACAATCACCTTTGAAACATTGAAAAGCATGATCATATATGGTGAATCCCCTGAAATTTTAGCCGACCGTGGAGGATACTTCGTCAAGATTGACGGCAATGTCATCAAGCAATACAGAGAAGAATATTCGATGTCACTAAAGGACCTGGCAAGCCTTGCACATGTATCCCGTGCAACAATGTACAAGTATGAAAATGGAATCGTCAGGGCCAATACCGAAACTGCAATGATACTTGAAGAAATCCTCAACACCAAGGTGACACTGGACATTGACCTGCTACAGCAGCCAAAACAGGATGAAATCAAATTTACCGACGACGTCAATGACCTTTCAAAATTAGGCTATGGCGTAATATCCACAAGCAAAAGCCCATTTGATGCAGTGGCTAAAATGAAAAGTTCAGACAAGCATTCACCATTAATGGCAAATGTTGAAAAGAACAGAAGCGAAAAGACTCTGAAAAGAATGGCAATACCTCTCAAGGATTTATCGATGGTTACAACTTCAGAACCTGTTTTCATTATCAACAATGACAAAATCAAGGAGTCAATCGGCACCGTTCCGGTCATTAAATCCTGGGAGCTGAAGGAATTTGAAAATTCAAAGGAACTGCTGAAAATGATTAAAGAGAGAAAAGAAAGCTAGAGGCAATAATATGGAAAATTTAAATATAACAGATATGGAAAATTATCCGATAAAATGGGTCTGTAACTTTAAAGGCCAAACAGCAATTGGAATTTGTGGGAAAACCCAAAAAATAGCAATGTTTGCATCAGACGAAAGGGTTTCTCGAATACTCGACGATATAGTAATCGGAACCGATGAAAAGCAGGAAGGATACGGCTGTGAAGAAAAGGACAGATGCTGCAATTTCGAATGCGAATACTGCGAAATATCCCCTAGACAATACCTGCAAATCACAGGCAAAAAGCCATCAAACAAAAATATAAATGATTTAATCAATGGTCTGGCCGACTTGAACCAATCACTGGAGGATGACGGACACGTCCCATTTGAAGAATATGAAGTTGTCAAACTTTAATATTCCTTCAATAATTCAAAGTCTTCGCGAGCTTCCTCAACCTTGGCAATGCCCATGCAGACAGCATCTACAAAATCAACATTTTTATAAAAAGTAAACGCTTCTTTTGGTTTTAACACTCCTGCCGCCAGAATTCTGGTAGCTATTATTTTCTTATCTAATTTTTTTATTTTATCGATGAATTCCTGTCTTTGGGAAGCATTGAATGCACTGATATCCATCATATAGGATAGACTGTTATATGGAATCATGTAAAAATCAAAGAGATCCATATCCAAATTCTCCAAAAGCAAGTCTGATGTTCTTGATGGAAATGCAGTAACAAGACCTGAAAGGGAACCTGCATCATTTATTCTATTTAGTATCCTTGAGGTCAGCCCCCAGTCATATCCGTCAGTTATGAACTCATCAACAAGCATCACTGGGCAATCATAGGAACTGAAAAGCTCAATATCCTCGTCCCAATCGACCTCCTTTGCAACCTCATAGTTGGGATTCAAATAATCGACATCACTTTTACCTATTGTTGCAATTACTTTCATCTCACAACCCTGAGAAACTGCAATGTCATATGCTTCAAGCAAATTGGAATCATTGACCAAATTGATTGCTCCTACACCCTGATTATATGATTCCACAATTACTTCAGCGATATTTTGAGGATTGTTATATAAATCATCCAAGTACAGCCTTGATCTGTGACCATAGTAAAGTTCGGCCATAAATGGACCATATCCCAAAATAGTTTGCGGAATTACCTTTCCTTTATATTCCAAATCCTCAAAAAACATAATATCATTATTCTTTTTCTACAACTACAGCTGTTCCATATACCAAGATTTCCTGCATTACATCAGATATCTCATTTGAGTCGAATCTGATTGCTACAATACCATTTGCACCCAATTCCCTTGCATGGTCGATTGCTCTTTGCAATGCTTCGCCTCTGGACTCTTCCATCATTGTAACATATTGTTTGATTTCTCCACCAAAAATGGATTTGATTCCAGCACCGATTTGACCACCGGCACCTCTGCTTCTGACGGTTAATCCGTATATGAAACCTTTTGTCTCTACAGTTCTAAATCCTGGAATGTCATTTGCGGTTGAAATTGGAAATTCTTCTACACTTACCATAATATCACCAATTATACATTGGCAAACAAGTATATTAAACATTTTCATTTAATAGGTGCCAAGAACTGAAAAATATTAATTTTTCGAATGCACAAAATATTTTCAAAAAATATTGATTATATAATAATATTTTAAATATGATAAAAAATAAAAATTTAAGTAATATTTATGATTAAATATTGAAAATTATGGTGAAAATATGAAAGTACTTATTGCTGATGCTATTAATGAAAAAGGTATCGAAAATTTAAAGGAAGTAGCTGACGTTGTTGTAGATACTGAAATTACTCCTGAAGAATTAGCAGATACCATCCACGAATACAATGGAATTATTGTAAGAAGTCGAACAAAATTAACAGCAGACATTATTGAAAAAGCTGACAATCTCCAAATCATTGCAAGAGCCGGTGTTGGAGTGGACAACATTGACCTTGATGCTGCAACCGAAAAGGGTATCATGGTTGTAAACTCTCCTGAATCAACTTCCGTAACTGTAGCGGAACACACAATGGGTTTGATTTTAAGCATGGCCCGTAAAATATCCATTGCAGACAAATCCGTTAAAGAAGGCAAATGGGAAAAGAAAAAATTCATGGGAGTTGAACTCAGAAACAAAACTCTCGGTGTAATCGGTATGGGAAGAATCGGTTCTCAGGTAGTCAACAGATGCAAAGCATTCGGAATGGATGCCATGGCATACGATCCATACTTGCCTGAAGAAGTTGCAAAACAGATGGGCGTTGAATTAACTGAATTGGACAACGTTCTCAAAAACGCTGATTTCATTACAATCCACGTTCCATTAACTCCTGAAACAGAACATTCCATCTCAACCGAACAGTTTGAAATCATGAAGGACACCGCTTACATCGTCAATTGTGCCCGTGGTGGAATCATTGACGAGGAAGCATTATACGATGCATTGGCAAACAACAAAATCGGTGGCGCTGCATTAGATGTATATGAAGAAGAGCCACCTGCAGAAGATTCAAAATTATTCGAACTTGACAATATTGTCTTAACCCCACACATTGCAGCTTCAACCAAAGAGGCACAAAGGGATGCTGCAATCATTGTTGCTGATGAAATCATTGAATTGACTAAAGGAAACAACCCTAAAAACGTATTGAACATGCCACGTATTGACAACAACACTTACCAGGAGTTATCCCCATACATGGAATTATGTGAAAAATTAGGAAGTTTCATCTCACAGGCCGTCAACGGCAAACTCAAAGAAATTGAAATCATCTACAGCGGGGAATTGGCTGAAATCGCCAATCTCGAAATATTATCAAGGACAGTTATCCAAGGTGCCGTAAACCCATTCTTAAGCTCCCCTGTAAATGCAGTCAACGCTTCTCTTGTTGCTAAAGAAAGAGGCATAAGCATTACCGAAGGCAGAAAGGACAATGCCAAAGGATACGAATCATTGATTAAGGTCATCGCCAAAAGTGAAACAGACACCTTCTCAGCAGAAGGTACACACCTGCACGATGCAAGAATCCTAAAAGTGAACGGCTACTGGGTAGACGTTATTCCTAAAGGACACATGTTCATTGCAAAATACGAAGACGTTCCTGGAAGCATAGGTAAAATTGGCACAAAATTAGGCGAACACAACGTCAACATTGGAATCATGCAAGTCGGAAGAGATGAAGAAGGCGGAAGAGCCATCATGGTTCTGACTTTAGATAAAGAGATTCCAAAAGAAGTAATAAAAGAAATCCAAGCTTTAGACAATGTTTATGAAGCTATTGGATTAGAATTATAAAAAACAATTTTTCACCATAATTGTTTTTTATTTTTTATCTATTTTTTTAACGCTGCCATCGGGATTTAACTCAATTCTAATTACCCGTTTAGGCATTTGGGTATTTGATATGACTTCAACATGAGGTTTTCTATCAAATCTGTTTTTCATTTCGGATTCGTCATAATAATTTTCCCGCTCCTCATCAAGAGTCTTGAAAAAATCGTCATCATCCTCATCGAAAAACCCTGGTTTGAACTCATCCCTATCGGTTACAACATCGCTTTCATCAAAAAATTCGTCAACATCGTCTTTTCTGAAATCCGCATAGTCTCCCAATGTATAATCCATTGGCTGACCGTAGCGGTCATATGACTTGAAGGTTTCAAGAGAATATGGCAGACATACAATCATATGAAAGTACCCATTTCTTGAAAAGGTCCTTAAATCTGCATCGGAAGGCCTTGCACTTGGTCCGGGGTGTGAGTGAACAGATCCCATGTATTTTGTATTCATAGGAATCATTTCCGTGTGAATGACTGCACTGGTCTTTGACCTTTCGCCCGGCAAAAATATCAGTCCTGTGATGTATAGGACTTTATCTTTTATTTCCCCGTCAAAAAATGCCAGAAATTCATTGGGATAGGATTTTTTTGAGTAATAAATTACTGATTCGAGAACTTCACGGTCTACTCTGACTTCTCTAAATTCCTCGTCTTTGTTTCCAAGTATCTTTGAAATGAAACTCATTCAATCACCCCTATTTTTTTAAAGAAATTCTCATTGAATATGGGAAGCTCCCAATCAGTGAAAACGTAACTTCTGTATGATGTCTGATTTTTGTTTTCCTTTTTGTTAAAACCGACTACTTTTTTATTTTTCCTGTATATTCCTATTCCACGTTTTTTGTAAGTTTCAATGTCATTCAAGTTAATGCCATTTTGGAACAATAATTCATGTATTTCATTTAACTTCATACCATTTATTTTATCATTGGCTCCATTATTTGAATACTTTGTCTTGAGGTATGAAATCCCATGGGAATTGACGCAGTTCATCCAGGATTCATCCTGCCTCCATCTGAAATAATCCATTATATCATCATCATTAATCGGAATTATTCTTGAATCGAAAGCGGGAGGCTTTTTGAAATCAACATCATAATGGATTACAAAAGAGCTGGATGCAAACCCCGCCATTACAGAGTTGATTTTTTCGATTCTGCCATCGAAAGGAATATTGTTCAAAAGCAAGCTTATTTCATCTGAAAAAGTATAAACGAAACTTGGAGAAAACTCCCTAAACAAATCCTCACAGACTTCTGCCATCACCTGATAGAAATTCCGGTCATATGGCTTGACCAAATCCAAATCACTGGCCAATTTATGAAATGCCCTGCCGTCCAGGCGGACAATGACCTTTGAGTTTTTCGGAACCTTCAGAGATGAATAAACTTCATAATCCTTCATTACATACCCACGCTAATGGTTTCATTGAAACTTTTAAGTAGCCTGATAGCTGAAAGAGCCGCCAGCATGCTTGTTTTCGGATTGGCCGCACATGGATAATTCATGGTTATTGTCTTGAACTCGCCGAAGTCTCCCTTGGCGGTGATTTCGTGAACATTCCGGTCCACATTCGGATCGACAATGATTTTAACATCAATGTCCCTGTTGCATGCCATACTGATAGTTGCTGCAACATTAATGTTTAACGGGAATTCCTTAACCGCATCAGAAGCCTTGCCTTCAAATAAGATTTCTTCAGTGTCAATGTCCTTTCCAAGGGATTTTGGTGATTTCCTTGTAACGAGACTGACTTCCTTAAGTCCGAATTTGGCAACTGCCTTGATTCCATCCAAACCTACAACCGCTCCTGAAGGCAAATGGATTTTTGCATTGTTGTCCCTGGCTATCTTCAATACATCGGTGTAGAAATCGGTATCCATAAATGCGCCGATGCTCATTACAATCATGTCAATGCCCCTTTCCAACACAATAGGTGCAAAATGCTTTACTGAATCTGGTGAAGCGCATTCCAATACCAAATCAACATCCTTCAACATGTCTTCAAAGTCAAGCACAGCAACTCCACCTGCCAGGCTTGCAATATTCTCCGCCCTTTCAATATCCTTATCAAAAAAGTATGCGATGTCGATGTTACTCTCTTCAGAAACTATGCTGGTTGTAATAATATTGGCAATAGCTCCACAGCCTATAATACCTACTTTCATAGTATCACGCTTGAAAAAAAGTTATAAAAAAAAAGAATTGTGGAAAGATTACTTATAATCTTTCAGCATCGAATTGGCTTTGAGTTTCGCCTTGTGGTTGAGGGGTTTCATGTTGTGGAACAGTAGGTTCAGGGATTTGTGGTTCAGGAGCCACTTTTTTAATGTCTCTAGGATTGATTAGCATAATGTCCCCGATAGCTTGAACTTTATCAAAGTCCACTGTCAACAAATCATTTTGGAAGGATCTCATGTTGTTGTCTTCAGGCATTTCACCACGAATGGTACCTAAAAATGAATTAACGAATCCAGCCGGTTTTGGTTGTTGTTCAATTGCCCTTACTTGTAATTTTGAAATAGTACCTAACCTTATATTAAGAACAACATCTTCTACACGACCAACATAGTGTCCTGTGTTGGTATAAATATCTAAACTGCGTAATTTTGAAACTTCTACCATGTTTTACACCCAAGTATAATAATCAATAATATAAATAAATATGTATTATTTTATTTAATTGTTAATATAAATACTTTATGTTTTTTTTAAAGTTTGAAAATTCTTTTTTGCAAAAAACTTATTATATTTTAAAATTAAAATATAAATCAGACTTAAAAGAGGACTTTAAATGTGGGATACAACAAAAGATTATAGAATTTTAGTGGCAAGCAAAGCAAGAGAGAATTATCTGAACCTTATTCCAACAGCTTCATTTCGCGGAAGCTGGAATAAAAAGCAAGCGATTGAACTAGGAAAACAGATGAACAGCGATTTTCAATCATTGACTTATTCTTACCTTGAAGGGGATGAACTTGTAAACTCTCCGGATGTTGCTGCCCTGACCGAAAAGGCTTTAGGCATCATTGAATGTTTGGGCGGAGATGACTGGAATAAAAAATTCCTAAGCAACGCTCCAAAGGAAGACAGGCAAAAGACACAGGAAAACATTGCAAAGGTCAGATTTTTCCTTGACACACTTATCGGCTTAAAGGACAGACTGGCATTGGGTCCGATTAATGACCCTATAATTGGCGTGGACATTAAAGTCGGAGAGGTAATGAGCGTAACACAACATCCTAAAAATGAAAACTTAATGCTTTGTAATGTAAACCTTGGAAAACGTGCCATAACAGTTGTAACCAATGATATGAACGTTAAAGATGACAACAAAGTGGGAGTATCATTACTGCCTCCGCAATCATTCAGCGATATCGTCAGCGAAGGAATGTTTTTAGGGATGGACGGAAATATCCTGAAAGATGTTGAAGGCGACCTTGGAGCAATGCCGAAAGGCATACCTATGGAATCACTCAATGAGACCCGTAACCTTGTTGAAAATTATTTAAAATAGCTCAAAACAGCTATTTTATCTTAAATTCAATCCTATTAATTTTGTTTTTGTCATTTCATCAACAGCGTATTTTATCCCTTCCTTTCCAACACCACTGTTTTTAAATCCGCCAAATGGCATGTTGTCAGTTCTGAATGTTGACTGCTTGTTGACAAATACCGTTCCGGCCTCTATTTCATTGGCACATCTCATTGCAGATGAGTAACTTTGGGTAAATACTCCAGCCTGCAGGCCATATTCAGTTGCATTTGCAGCTTCAATCGCCTCATCAAGATTTTTAACACGAATTATAGGTGCAACGGGTCCGAATGTTTCTTGAACAACCAGATCCATATCCAGTGTGACATCATCAATTACCGTTGCAGCATAGAATGCGCCGTCACGTTCGCCTCCGGCCAATATTCTGGCACCTTCAGCAACTGCATTGTTGACAGTCTCTTCCACCTGCATTGCAGCCTTTTCAGAAATCAAAGTCCCTAAAGTTGTTGTGCTTTCAAGAGGATTTCCCATCTGCAATTTTTCAGTTGCCCCAACAAGCTTCTCGCAGAATTCGTCGGCAACGCTATCCTCAACGATAACGCGTTTCACTCCCATGCATACCTGTCCTGCATTTAGGAACGCTCCATTGATAATTCCTTTAACGGCCTTATCCAGGTCCGCATCCTTCAGAATGATTACAGGGTCGTTTCCTCCAAGCTCGAGAGTCACCTTTTTCATTCCTGCCTTCTGTGAAATCATCATGCCTGTTGTTACGCTTCCGGTAAATGATATCTTGTCCACTTCAGGAGAACACACCAGATAATCTCCTATTTCAGAGCCGTATCCTGTAACAACATTGACAACACCGTCCGGAAACTCTTCATCAAGCAGTTCACAGAATTTAATCACTGCCAATGGGGCCTCGGTAGGCGGCTTTACAATAACTGTGTTTTTGCATGCTATGGCCGGTGCAATCTTATGGATTGTCAGATTAAGCGGATAGTTAAACGGAGTTATTGCCGCAACAACCCCCAGGGGCAATCTTTGGGTGAACGCAAAAAATCCCTTGCCGTTAAGGCCGGCATCCAGTGGAACGCTTTCCCCGTAGATTCTTTTTGCCTCTTCAGCGGACAGTCTTAATGTCTCAATTGACCGGTCAACCTCAACCAGCGCCTCGCCGATAGGCTTTCCAACCTCCAAACATAGGAGACGTGCGAATTCCTCTCGCCTCTCTTTCAGTTTTTGAACTGCATTGAGCAGCTTGTTTGAAATTTTGAATGCTGACATTTCAACCAAAGACTCCTTGGCATCATTTGCAGCATCTATTGCCAGTTGTGCAGTTTGCCTGTGAGCAATCGGAACCGTATCTATTACTTCACCATCATACGGGTTTTTTACTTGAATCAAATCGTCACTTGAGATATGCTTTCCACCAATCAACATGTCCATCTTATCACCTTTAATTAATATTTTATATTATGAAATTATAAATATTGACTATGGAAACGAATCGTTTTGAAACATTTTTCGATGCAATCATCGCAATCGTAATAACCGTGCTTGTTTTAAAAATTCCGCAACCTGCAAGCCCTACCTTAAACGCTGTTCTGGACTTGCATACGATGTATATTGCATATCTGATAAGCTTTTTGATTCTATACAATTTATGGTATGCCAACCATAACCTGTTTCAGCTTGTCGAAACGATTGACAACACCACCCTTTGGATTTATGGAATGATGACCTTTGTGATATCCCTCATTCCTTACTTTACAATCTGGCTTGCAAATAACCCTAATTCAGTAGCCGCCGAGACAATGTTTGGACTCCTCTTCATTGTAACCCATATCTTAAATACTTTGGCCACAAAAGCTGTCTACAGAAGCAACCCATACAATAAGAACCTGCAGGAAATCAATCACGATTCGTATTACATGAATCTGCCGTTAATCTTAATTATTATAGGATTCATATTGACCTACAGCGGATACTCAAAGGGAATATATTACGCCTGTTTGACATCAATTGTCCTATGGATTCTGATTGGAAGAATAATCAGGAGGAAGAAAAATGGAAACTGAACGATTTGAAGCATTGATTGATGCCATTCTGGCAATTATCATCACAATCATCGTTTTGGAAATTCCACTTGCAAGCAACGGCACCTGGCAGGCACTCCTAGACATCAAATATGAATTCATAATCTATGCAATCAGTTTCATGATCTGCTTTAATTTCTGGAACTTCAACAACAACATATTCAGCATCGTCAATAAAGTTGACCCTAAAATCATTTGGACAATGGGCCTGACCTTGTTTGTGTTTTCACTGCTGCCGTATCTGACAACATTTGCCGCTGAAAACTTCTATGTATTTTTCCCTCAATTCCTATACGGCTTGAGTTTTATCATAACGGCCATATTTTCATTGATAATCTGCAAATTCCTGAAAGATGCAGATCCAGGAAATGTTGCGCTTCAAGTTGCTTTAAGTGACCCATATCCATTCTACTCCACAATCATTTTGGTTATGATTGGAATTGTAATAGGTTATTTTGTATATCCTCCAGTGATAATGCTATCCTGTTTGATTTCAATTCTTGGAGTTTGGATAATTCCAAAAATCAAGAGGTAACATTATTTAAAATATTTTTCCAATGCGTTCAACTCGCCGTTGAATTCCCTGACTTCCTTTGATGAGATTTCACCCGACAAATCCTTCATGTATGTGTTGTACATATGGACTGCAAGCAGAACCACCACAATTATTCCTCCGAAAAGCAGGATAAACTCAGCTGAAGCCTGACCCCGATTATCCATCACAATCCCCCCATAAGCAGACTTCCGCCGAATGTGGAGATGAAATAGAATATTCCAAATGATGAACATGCAAGAGGCAATGTGAACTTGATTCCCTTTTTTACATCACCGTACATGATTATGCTGATGATGAATGCCACCAGAACGGAATGTATAATAAGGTATAACTCTCCGGCAATCGGTGCGGCCAGGATGATTTCCGACTCCATTCCATACCCTTGCATGAAGCTGGAATACACACTCACCATCCCTATTGCAAAGGGCGTTGCAATGACAGCCGAAATTAAAAGAAACATCACAGACATCATGACTGAGGATTTCCTCTCACGTTTAAGAGCCATCAAATCACGCAAGTCATCCGAAACATCAGACAGGACTTTTGAAATGCTTGATCCGGATTTTCTTCCGTCAAGAATTATTCCAAAAACCCTTTCCAGTTCCTTTGACTTTAATCTTTTACTCATTGCCCTCCAGGCATCGTCAAAATTGCGACCCATACGAATCTCAATGATTGTTCTTCTCATTTCATCGTATAGTGGCCCTTCGCCGTACTGCGACATGTCCTCCATTGCGTTTTCAAAGCTGAGTCCTGTCTGAAGCATGCTTGAAAGCTGCCTTAAAAAGTCCGGTGAAGTCTTTTCGATTTCCTGTGCTCGTTTTTCCTGCTGGACAACTACATATGTGAAAAGCCCCGGAATGACAAAAAGCGGCAAGATTAACACTGAAGCAGGCAAGTTTAGAATTGTTAATGTTAATGTTAATGTTAAAGCAATTTCGCTAACTAAAATGAAAATTATGAGCATAGCTAAAACTTTACTTGCATCTGTAAAAATGGCTCCACTCAATAAAAATTCCTGTAATTTAGATAATTGCTTTTCAGGCATAATATTGTCCAATAATATTGCTAAATCATCGATTATTTTAAATTTCATAAAATAAAATTAGACTTCAAAGCATATAAAGTGTTGGTTATTTTTAAAATCAATTTTACAAGGTAAAGACAATATTTAAAACCTTAAATTATTTTTCGAATATTACACCTCAACAATATTAAAAGTCGAAATCTATGTTAATCTCAAACAAATTCTCGGTTTGCGCCAGTGCATTTACCAGTCTTTCATCCAAATCAGCATTATTGTCCATATAATCAATTTCACCAAATTCCTCTCGAACCTGAAAAGCCAACTGGTCTTTATCCAAACTAAATTTTGCATCGCCGTTGCCCGTATTTCCCCTAGCATCAATCCTAATCCATTTATCTCCATTGAAAACAGTGTTTAAAGCATGAACCATGTGGCCCTGACTGTCGTCCTCGGCAATTGTCAGAAGCTGATAGCTGATTCCTGACGGAATTCCGTTTGCCCTTAGAAGAGCTGCAAGAAGACATGATTTTGCCCAGCATATTCCAGTTTTATTTATCAATGCTTCGCTAGCAGTTCTTGAAACGGTATTTACTCCAATATCCCATGAGTGAGGAATTTCATCCCTAACAAAGAAATAGCATCTTTTGATATAATCAGCCTCATCACTTGACTGATTTTTTAATTCACAAACCTTTTCCTGAATATGAGGATTCATATAATCAATACTTGGTGTTTCAGCTAAATAGTTATTCATTAACATCACCTAAAACTTTAGGGGTCTGAATTTTTTTAATTCAAATTCCTTCTAATTTTCATTGTTTTTTAATTTTATCATGGTAATTGAGTGGTGTTTATAAAAATACAATAGAATTTTTTGTAATTTTTAAAATAAGGTCAATAATATCGTTAAATTTAAATACAATGTGTTACATATATTTATTTGGCGATAAAAATGAAACACAGATTAAATTTAGATATTAAAGACCCAAACTATACTTTGTTGAAAGAAATATTTAAAATTATGGATTCTAGAAAATCCTCAGAAATTTTAGCATCCTATGGATTTAAAAACTTAAATAAACAAATATTTTCATTCAAAATAATATTTATACAAATGTTCTTTGGATTAGACATTCCATTCATTTTAAATGAGCTGGAAACTAAAAAAGAACTTCAAAATTACTTCAATATTTCTGAAATTTTAAGTGCAGATCAAGTTTACAAAATTTTTTCACAACAAAACGAAGAAAATCTCTTTAAAGCATTAAATAGAATATTAAATCATCAAAATAGAGTAAAAAGAAGAGGAAAAAAGACTTTCATTGTTGATGCGACACCAATCGACCTGGATTTTAATTTTAATAGAAATAAAAAGACTAAAGAACATCTTGCATCTTTGAATTTAAAATGGAGTTATTCATCCTCCAAAGGATTTTATATTGGATTTAAAGCCACTGTTGTTCTAAATTACGATAGTATGAATCCTGTTTCAATTTTAATTCATTCTGGAGCACCAAATGATTCTAAACTTTTTGATGAAATTTTGGAAATCCTACAAAAAAGACGAATTATCCAAAAAGGAGACATATTAATCTTCGACAAGGGATATTACAGTTATCAAAATTACCAATTAGGAATTAGCAAATATAAAATCGTTCCTTTCATTTTTCCAAAAGAAAATTTCAAAAGAACAAAGCTTAATGACCAATTATCTTATCCATTACAAGTATTTAAAAAAACAAAGAAATTACTGGCTAAAAAACAATTCTACAACATTCTAAAACACGAATTATTTAAAAAACTAGACAAATGGGAAAAATTCAAACCAATTAGAGGAAAAATAGAAGACTTTTTCAAATTACTCAAACAAGGATTGAATTTAAGACAAATACACAAATA
>NZ_CAJODJ010000023.1:0-38189 GCF_905233225.1 Methanobrevibacter sp. UBA212 | reverse complement strand
CAATATCATTTGCAATAGAGTCTGTCGAGTTTAAGTCACTTGCAGCAACCGCAGAAAGTGAACATAAAAGAACGAAAAAAATTGAAAAAATTACAATTATCCTATTTTTATTCATAATGTCCTCCCATGTAAATTTTAATTGTAATATATTTCTTTAATTAATCTATATTAAATTTTGTTTATTTTTTTAAATGAATTATAGAGACATGTATAATTTTTTTTTGCATAATTTTTAAAAAAAGAAAGGAATTGCATACGGAAAACCATATGCCCCTATTTTCAGTATCTGCGGTTGTTAATATTTAGTTAAGTTAATAAAAAATAGAAAAATAGATGGAATAATTTGAATTATTCCATGAATATTGCCGGTTTGTAAGGCATTGCGTTTTTAGCCTTGTTTTGTGGGTCGTATGAGTCATCGGTGTGGATAATGACTTCATTGCCGCTTTCCTCTTTGATGTAGTCAAGGGCATCGGTTAAGATTTCCTCTTCGTTGATCTTGCCGATGTAGCGGGTTTTGGTTATTTCCTTACCGATCTTTTTGGCCACCATCGCTATTTCCTTTTTGTCGTCATAGATATTGGCGCCAATGGCCCTTCCCATAATCTGGCCGATGTCAGGTTTTCCTACCTCATCAGCTATTTTGTAAAGGTCCCATTTCCAGTCAGGGGCAAGATAGATGTGAATCTTTTCAACTTCATCTCCTACCATCTGCTTGATGTGGGCGATATCCTTGATGATGTTTTCAACCAGTGACTCTGCCTTTTCGATTTTAACATCCATAAGGCTTTCGTCAGCTTCAGGCCAACTGGACTGGCTTACAAATCCTTCTCCACCATATTTGGACCATAATTCCTCACATGTGTGTGGAGTGAATGGTGCTAAAAGCCTAATCCATGCTTCAAGGACTGTTGACAGTACATAGATTACTGCAGGGTCCTGTGCATCGATTATGTGTTTTACACGATACAAGTAGTGGTCAACATCCTTTTTAAGAAGGAACAGTGAATCCTGTAATGCCTGTCTTGTCTGGAAGACTTCCAAAGCTGCGGTTGCATTTTTGATGTGTTGGTTGAGCTGGCTGATCATCCACAAGTCAATGGTACGGGTCAGTTCAACATCTTCAATGTTGCTTAGATTCAATGGTGAACCTTTTATCTCTTCGACTCTGGCTGCAAATTCCCTGAACCATTCAAGTCTTCTTTTGGTTCCAAGAACTTCCTTTTCCCTCCAGTCGAAGTCTTGCCATGGTTCGGCTGAAGCCATCAGGAACAGCCTTACGACATCTGCGGTGTAGTCCTTGATTGCGTCTTTTAAAAGGATTACGTTACCTTTGGAGGATGACATCTTGTTTCCTTCAAGAAGTCCCATACCGAAAACTACGGTTCCTTGTGGCCATTTTTCCTTTGGATAGATTGCACTGTGGGCAAACATCAAAAAGCTCAGGTGGTTACCTACCAGATCCTTTGCAGACAGTCTCCAGTCCAATGGGTACCAGTAGTTGAATTCGTCCTGAATTTCCTGTACCTTTTCTTGAGGCACGGTAATTTCTCCGGAATCCTTGTTCAATAAGACCTTGTCAAAGAATGCAGGGGTCAAATCATCCGGATTCATGTCCCTTACGTATTTTGCAATTGCATAATATGACATGTAGATTGTAGAGTCTGTCAGTGGCTCGATTAACCATTGGTTGTCCCATGGAAGTCTGGTTCCAAGTCCCACTTTTCTGGAACATGCCCAATCGTCCAGCCAGTTGATGTAATAATCGAAATTGTTTTTGATTTCCTTAGGAATGATGGTTTCGCCTTCAAGCACTTCCAGGGTCTTTTCGGTCCATTCCTCATTTCCGTATTTCATGAACCATTGGTCATCCATGATTTTGACGACACAGTTGTTTCCGCATCTGCACACAACAGGCCTTTCGGCAAAGTCATACATGATTGTCGCCATGTTTTCGGCTATCAGTTTCTCTTTTAGCTCTTCGCGTGCAAAGCGAACTTTCATTCCGCCGAAGTCCGGAATGGATTCGATGATTGTACCTTTGCTGTGCTGCTGCTTGTACAGCTCGTTGGTGGCTTCATGCAGTTTTTCATCGTTCTGGTCGGTAATGCCCAATCTTTCGATGATGTCTGCTGCAGGGATTTCCCCATAGCCCTTAAGGGTACATACAGGTATAGGCTCAACGTTTTCAATGATGCCGCCTAAATTGTATTTTGCTATCAGTTCATCGTTTTTCTTCAGGTCCTGAAGTGCGATGTAGTCTGCAGGGGCATCTGCAGGTTCGGAAAATACGACACCGCTTCCGTAGGATGCGCTAACAAAGCTTGCAGGGAAAATTGGCAGTTCATCTCCAGTGAATGGATTCTTAGCCATTTTTCCAATCAGGTCATTAGGGTCAATTTCAGATATGATGTCCAAATCCTTGATTTGGTTGGATAAATTATAGTGAGCTTCTTTTGTAATTACCCAGTTTTCGCCTTCGGCGTTAACCAAAACATATTCGACATCGGGGTTCAGCCATATGTTGGTCGCTCCGACGATGGTTTCAGGCCTTAAGGTTGCGGTAACTAAAATCTTATCTTCGATTGGGAATTTTAGGAGTGTCAGTTCATTGACGCCTACCCCTTCGCCTTCAAGCAGATCGTGGTCCCCGACAGGGTTGTCACAGTTCGGACAGTATTTTACAGGGTGTTCTCCTTTTTGAATCAGTCCCTTTTCATATAATGTGGTTATTTGCCATTCGATGAATTTTTTGTAGGTCGGATCGATTGTTCTGAATTCCCTTCTCCAGTCTATTGAATATCCCATTTCATCCATCACTTCATGGTATTCTGTTGAGAAGTATTTCACGATGTATTCAGGGTCTTCAAGTTTAGGCAAGGTTTCTTTTGGAACTCCGTGGACCCTGTGGTACAGGTCAAGTGTCCAAGGGTCTTTTCTTTGAATCCTGTCTGCTATTCCGATAACCGGTGCTCCTGTAACGTGCCATGCCATTGGGAACAGTACGTTGTAGCCTTCCATTCTTTTGAACCTTGCATAAACGTCAGGCACGGTATATGTACGGCCGTGGCCTATGTGCATTGCTCCACTAGGGTATGGAAAAGCAACGGTAAGGTATAGTTTTTCTCTCTCGTCCGGGTTTGATTCAAACAGTTTTGCATCAGCCCATTTTTTCTGCCATTTCTTTTCAATATTTTCGCTCACTAAATCACCATTATAGTATTTTTTTAGGAATTTCCGGAACTTTGCTTTTGTGTTCACTCCTAATTATTTTATTGATAATCATATTAACGTCATCAACTGAAATGTCAAGTCTTTCAGCTATTCGGGTATTTTCCATATCCTTTTCGCTAAAGAGATATAGTATTTGGTCAAGCAAATCGTATCCCATTCCAATTTCTTCCTCATCGCTCTGGTTTTCCCAAAGCCCTGCCCTTGGAGGCTTTTTGATGATTTCCTTTTGGATGTTGAGGTATTCGCTTAACCTGTAAACTTCGCTTTTGTATAAATCTCCAATCGGTTCCATATCGCATGCGCCATCGCCATGCTTGGTAAAGTAACCGATTAGAATTTCGCTTCTGTTACCTGTTCCGCTGACAAGGTAGTTTTTAGCGTTTGCATAATAATAAATGATTGACATTCTGATTCTGGCTTTGAGATTACCTATTGCCAGATCATCCTCTTCAAGCTTTGTCAGGCATAAATATTCATTCAGAATGCTGTCGATAGCTATTTCTGTGTATTCGATACCTAATCTTTGTGCCGTTTCGATTCCATGAACAGTGTCTTCGGCCGGTGTTGTAGCGGAAGGCATGACAACTCCAAATACATTGTCCTTTCCGACTGCCTCACATGCGAGATATGCTATTAGTGTCGAATCGATTCCTCCGCTCAATCCCACAACGATTCCATCGGTATTGGATTCGGATACTTTGGATTTTATGAATTCAACAATGGCATCTTCTGTTTTTTGGCAGTTTATTTCCGGAATTTCGCTAATGATTTCACCAACCTAATCATTCATACATAAAATAATATGTACTTATTAATTTATATATTATATCATGTCTGATGTAGAACTATTTTGTGAAAAATCATTTTCCGGCGCCGACCAGGAAATCGTTGACAGGTTTGTTGAGTTTCAGAATGCATTGATTGAAGCCGACACCGAAAAGTTGGATGAAATCCTTTCGGATGACTTCAGACTCACTCAGGCTCCAAACAGGTCTCAGGGTAAAGGTGAGTTTGTCTCTGAAATTGATGACGGTTCCATGGATTTTTCAAAATCTGATATAATGGATCCCACAATACTGTTTGATGATGATGAGTCCGCTTCACTGATATCCAAAGTCAGATTGACCGCCAAGGTCTACGGTAGGGAACTGAGATGGATTTCCAATACAGTGGCCAATTTTAGAAAAACAGATGGAATATGGCAGGTTGTCGGATGGGACAGCTAGTTAAAAAAAGTAATAAGTGAGGAAGGTAATTCCTCATATTCTTTCACTTATTTGAATTTCTTAATGCCGATAATACTTAGGATTATGGCTATTATATAACCGATTAAAGAAATCACAGGCATGTCAAATGCTCTTGGTCCGAATGAAACCATTGAAGAGGCAATGAGAAGTGCGGATATCAATGCGACTATTGTGACCTTATCGGTAATGTCGACTTCAAACTTGAATTGCAACTCTTCATTGTCGATTTTGTGGATTGTCCTTGTGAGAAGTTTCGGTAAGGACTGAAGCATGTGTTCATATAGGATTAGGTTACTTTTTTTGCCTTTTAATCTCTGTTTAGGGCTCATCCTTTGTTTTGCTATTTGTTTTGCAACAGGTTTGATTGATGCGAAAACGTCGATTTCAGGGTCAAGATTGTGTGCAATGGCTTCAATCATTGACAGTCCTCTTGCCATTGTGACGACTTCATTTGGAAGGATTACTCCATATTCCTGCATAAGGCTTAGAAGTGCCTCTAAAACTCCATCAAAACGGTTTAGCTGAACGCCGAAGTACCTTCCGAACAGGTCATTCAGGTCCCTTCTTAAAGAGGAGGTATTGATGTCGTAATCCAATATGTCCATGTACATGAGCTGGTTTATCAGTCCGTCGACGTCCTGGTCCATGAACAATAATACTACTTCGGAAAGGTCTTTTTTGAATTTTTCATCGAAGAATCCCATCATGCCCAAATCAAGATAGCACACTACATTGTCCTCTAGAATCATCACGTTTCCCGGATGAGGGTCTCCATGGAAAAATCCGTCTATGAACAGCTGCTGGAGATATGAGTCAAGAACATTTTTTGCTAAAAGTTTTTTGTCGAACTCATCGCTGGTGCTTTCATATACGTCATTTAGCTTTGTACCGTCAATGAATTCCATTGTCAATACTTTTGAGGTGCAGTATTCAGGGTATGTGGCCGGAATGTGTATGGAAGGATTATCGACGAAATTCATTTCAATGCGTTGCATGTTCATGAATTCGTTGTTGTAGTCGATTTCCTTGTGGATTGAACGGTCGAACTCTTCCATTATTCCCGGCAGGTTAATTTTTTTGAGGTCTGAATTAAATTTGTCGGCACGGTTGGCAATATATTTCAATATCCTCAAGTCAAGGTCAATCTTGTCGGTGATGCCTTCCTTTTGGATTTTAATCGCAACCCTTTCACCGGTAATCAGTGTGGCTTCATGAACCTGGCCGATTGATGCGGTAGCCAAATGTTCATGTTTGAATTCTTTGAAAAGATCATCAATATTTCCATTGAGTTCCCTTTCGACTATTTCCTTGACCTGATCATAGGTTATTGCTGGATTGTCATCCTGCAGGTTTGCAAGCTCATCTGCAATCCTGTCGCCAACGACATCAGGTCTTGTACTTAACAGCTGGCCCAATTTGATGAATGTAGTTCCCAAGTCCTGAAGCATCAATCTCAATTTTACCGGAATTTCATCATCCAAAAAAAGCTCATGTGTCTCATCGTCTTTTCCGCGTATTTTGTTTTTTGCGGTTTGGCCTAAAATTTTATCGAAGCCATATTTTTTCATGGCTGCTCTAATTTCACCCAAACGCTCTTTAGTTTCCTTATCCATTATATCACATTATTTTTTGCTTTTCAACAATGCCTGATGCAAAGAAGGTTGTTTCTTCATAAGAATTATTCATGAGATAATGGTTGCAATTGATTAAATACGGTTATAATGCTCATAAGTATATGCAATTCTTGATTTTATCGAATTCAAGCAATGCCTACAATCCATGATAATATTCTTGTCATTATTGAATGTTTTATATATTCAAAATTATTAAGAAATATCTACATATCTATTTTACATTTTTTCTATTAATAAATTTTAATAACAAGATAGGGTGTTCGCCAAAATTAATTTTTTGATTTTTTGTCGAAAAATTTTTGACTTATTTTTTCTTATTTTCTTCTGATTAGATAGTTATTTTTTCTAATTTTATTATATTGATTTATAATTTTTTAATTTAATCATTGTGAATTGTATTATTTGTTATATTTAATTTAAAGTATTTTTATAATAGTTAATTTTATATACTTGATTGTACATAGTTAATATTAGGTATTATGGGCATTGTGACTTTAGATAGTAACATTCCGAAAGATCATATTTCTCGTTTTGTTGTGGATTTTATTGAAGAAGTTTATCTGATGTTAAACATCAAAGAACCAAAAAATAAGAAAGGACGCGACTCTTTACCTATTGATTCCATGTTAAAATTACTTGTTTATGCTAAAATAGAACATGTAGAAAGTGCTAAGTACATTGCAGACATGGCAAGGTATCATGAGGTTTATCGCCAAACCATCAGAACGCTCAGTTCAAAGGTATAGGAGAGAATATGGTTGTTATTTTGAAGTATTGGTGCAAATGACTTTAAAAAAGGCTTCAGATTTAAAATTAACTGATTTTAATCACGTTGCAATTGATGGAACAATTAAAAAAGCATACAATTCCAACAACAATGTCATAACAAAAAAAGAAACCCAAATCTTGCTCGATTACTTCAATGGCCTTCCAGTTAGCCAGGAAATGCTTGAAAAACTACATAAGCCTGCTCAAAAAATATTTGAAAATAAAGATATGGATGTTGAAGATAAAATAGAACTATTATATGACATTGAAACACAATTTACATTCACTGGACAAGATAAAATACCAGTGAACGATATTGAAGCAAGATTTATGAAAGGAAAGAAAGGAAACTTCATGATTGCCTATAATATCTAATCTGCAGTCGATTACGATACCAAATTAATCTGTGCAATAAACGTCACACAAAACCCTACAGATCATTATGAACTACCACCAATCGCAGAAAGAGCAATAAGAAACATACAAACAACACCAAAATACATAAGTGCCGATACAATATATTTAAATCAAATAAGCTTATCTTATCTAGCAGATAAGAAAATTGATGGATTAATACCAACAAGAAAACAATCCAAAGAAAAAATCGGAAAATTAAATGAAAATCCATATCATAAAGACCATTTCGACTACGATTACGAATTAGATGCATTTAAATGTCCAGAAGGAAACTATTTACACTTTTTTGCCAAATATCTTGAACCACACAAAGACCCAGAAAAACCAGACAAAATAAAAAGACTCTACAACAATTACGAAGCATGCAAAAACTGCTCTGCACGAAACAAATGCTGTTCAAACTCACAAACACACAGAACCATCACAGAATACGGTTCAGAAATGCAAAAAGCAATGAACCACAAAATGGAAAAACAAGAATATAAAGACGAATACGCCAAAAGATCAAGCGTTGAAGGACCATTTGGAATATTAAAAGAACAATTCCAAATAGAAAAAGAAGTAGTCATCGGAATGACACGAACTGAAGAAAGATTATACTTAGATGCACTAGCATACAATTTAAGTATTCTATTTGCATACCGTGTAGTTTTTATTCAATTTTAATATATTATTCAATTTGCACACTTTATATTTTTTATTCAATTTTAACATATTATTCAAATTACATACATTTAATTATGATTAAAACTAAAAATATTATCAAGTGATTATTATGAATGAACTGGCATGGGGAACCAATAATGATTTAAATGAAAATCAATTTTACAATAGGGTGGAAGATATTAAATTCATCTCTGATTTACTGAGAAGTAGCCAATATGGCACTTCTCCATCAATTTTGCTAACTGGTATTCGGGGTGTTGGCAAGTCTGCCTTGATGAAGAGAATTCAGAAAAATTTTCGAGATGAAAATTATTTGGTGGTGTATATAGACTTATCATCATCAAATGCATATCAAACAGATGAGTTTACAAGAGAATCTCTGATAGAATTGATTTATGATGAAATCATAAAAGAATGTGGTGAATCTGGAATTACAACTGTTGATAAGAAAATCGAAAAATATATTAAGACTCATGATGTTGCATTAAAGGAAATAGTTAACATCAAAGGGTATCCTGTGCCATTTTTATGGACAAAAAAGAATTATAAGAAATTAGCCAATTTTGTAATGGAACTGCCTCAATATTTATATGATGAATATAAGGAAGACATTAATGGTGTGTTTTTGTTTTTTGATGAGTTTCAAATCATTAAAGAACTCGGGGATGAATTAACAGATTTTTTATGGTATATGAGAAGTTATATTCAAAAACAAAATAATGTTTCTTACGTATTTTCAGGAAGCATGAGTGTTAAAGATAATCTCATAGAGGAAATTGCCGGTAGCAATGGTGCGTTCGGTGGAAGAATGCTTACAATTGAAATCAAGCCTTTTTCATATGAAACAACTAAAAACTATTTAAACGAAAAGGCAGATTATTTGAAATTTACGGATGATGGTTTCGACCAATTTTATACATGTACAAAGGGAATACCTTTTTATATTAATACATTTGGTAATCTCTTGCCTCGAAATGTTGTTTTGGATGCATCTTCTGTTAAGGAGAATTTCATTAAGTTTTTACATGTATTGGCCATGCATTTTTCAAACTCATGGTTCAGATTAAATCTTCAAGAGCAAAAAATCTTAACAACTCTTCTTGATGAATCTTTAAACCGGTCTGGAATAGCTAAAAAACTAAATGTGACAAGTGGGGCAATAGGCAGATCTTTAAATAGATTGTTGAATAATGGTTTCATTGAAATGGAGAATAATAAGTATTATATGCCGAACTTTGTTTTTAAAGCATGGTTGAAAAATGAATACCAGACAAAAGGAGTATACCCCTATAAAAGCATATAATTTATATACTATAAAACATTAAATTTTTAGTAACTAAAAGTAGTCAGTCTGATTTTCATATACTAACCGTTTTTCCATTGGACAATTCGTAAAATAAACTATTTTTTTCATCAATTATAAATCTTTTTAATGTTCGTGCATGATGAAACAAATTGAATTTCATATACTAACCTAAAAAAACTAACACCACTTAAAATCATATAGTAACCCTAAATAACTAATTATTGAAAAATTTAGAGAAATGTAACATAAAAACACTTATATTGACAATAAATATTTTCAAACTCAGGGTCTGTGAAAAAACGTATTGCAGAAAAAAAGATTAATAAAATGGTGACGGTTTTAAGGTTAGTGTTTATTTGACTGTTATGGTATTGGTGTTTTTCTGTTTGCCGTATGTGGTTTTTATTTTGTATTTTCCTTTTTTGAGGTTTTTGACTTTGATTTTTGCTATTCCTTTTTTATTGGTTTTTGCCTTGTATTTTTTGCCGTTGATTTTAAATGTGATCTTTTTGTTTTTAAGTTTTTTTCCGTTTTTGTTTAAAAGCTTTGCAGTGTAGGTTAGTGTTTTTCCCTTTTTGATTTTCTTGTTTTTTGTGATGAGTGTCTTTTTGACAGTGATTTTGTTTGTGGATTTCACATTTTTGTATGTTGATGTGATGGTGTATTTGCCTGGTTTGAGTGTGAGTTTTAGTGTTGCATAACCCTGATTGTCGGTTTTTACCTGCACGGTGTTTTTGTTGATTTTTATTGTTATGATTGCGTCTTTTACCGGTTTGTTGTTGTTTAGGAGTTGTATTTTGTAGTTTTTGTTTGCGCCATAGTATGCGTTGATGTTTTTGTTTCCGGTTATCCTGTAGTTGTTTGCAGCTACATTGAATGTTCCTGTTGTCTGTGATGATGCCAGTAATCCTTCACCAATGTATGTGGCATTGTAGTTGTAGTTGCCTGCTTTCATCTCTCCGAGGTTTCTTGAGCCGGCACCGTTAGTTACAATGATTTTGTAGTATTGGCCGTTGATTTCAAGTATGACGTCTCCGGTGATTTTTTGATTGTTGTAGTCTGTTAGGGTCACATATGCCATGAGGTCTTCATCCTGATTTATGGATGCTATTTCAACGGTTATTTTTGTTGTTGTTTTTACGGTAATTGTCTTTGTGATTGTTGCGTTGCCATAGGTTGCTTTAATTGAATATTTTCCTGCCGGCAATTGCACAGGATAGTATACGGTTCCGTTCTCATCGGTTTTCAGTGTGGTTGTCTGGTTGTTGAATTCTATTGTGATGTCTGTGTATTCGTAAGGGATGTTGTTGGTGTCTGTGAGGTTTATGCGTACATAGCCTGTGCTGTCGCTTCTGAGATCCTGTGTTTCCAGACTTAATACTGGTGTTGCATCGATGGAGAATGTCCTGTTCCATGTGCTGAAAGAGTAGTATTCATCTCCATAGTAATAGATGTATATGTAGTTGACACCTCTTTTGAATTTGGCTGTGAAATTGGCTTTTCCATCTGTTAGATTTAATTTTAGTGGATCGTCATTGTTGATGTATAGTCTGACTTCACCTGTGCAGTTGTTGTGGTTGGCGTTGACTGTTACATGTCCGTTCATGTGTTCGTCATATGATATTTCACAGGTTATCCTTGATGTGATTCTTGCCACGCTGAATGTGGCTGTGCCGTTTGAAGGAGCGTATTTGGCGTCTCCAGGGTAATATATGTTTACTGTATATGTTCCCTCTTCCAGATCAGTTACAGGTATTCTTGTTGTGGTGTCGTTTAGATAGACTGTTTCGTTTTTTCCGTTTATTTCAACAATCGCTTCGCCTCTGACGTCTCCGGGGTTGATTGTGATGTTTACTGTTGTATTGTCCTGGCCTGGTGGCACATCCGCTGCTGTGATGTTTAGCTGTGTTTCATATTTGCTTACAGTGAAAAATGTGGTGAATGTTCCTCCAAGATAGTATTCGTCCTCATCAAATATTACTGTAAGGTTGTGTATTCCTACAGGGAAGTTTTTAAGGCTTAATGTTCTTGTTCCTCTGGTGTCGGCGTTGACTTCGTGCAGGCGGTCGGTGGTGTAGTATAGGTATCCGTATAGTTTTGCATCTCTAGGGGTGATTGTTATTGTCAGTTTTCCTGTTTCGCCGATTTTGATTTCCGGAGCAACGAGTTTAATAGTGGTTGGAATCTTATGGACAGTGAACGGGTAGAATTGTTTTCTTATTTTAAAGTATTCCTCATCACCGTTGTAGTCTATTCTCATTGTATAGTTTGCCGGTTTCAGTGTTTCATCAATTGTATAGTTGCATTCACCATTGGTTAGGTTTAGTGTGATTTTCTGGTTGTTGTATGTGAATGTAACGTTTCCGGTTGGCTGTACTGTAAGGTTTCCTGTGACTTTAACATGGAAAGTGATTTTGTTTCCATCATTGTAGGTTATGTTATTGTAGGTTACGGTCATTTCGCTGAATTCTTTTCCAACATCCACTATTCCTGTATTTGTGTAATTCATGATATTGCAGTAGATGAGGTATTCTCCCTTGGTATTTGTGTAGTTGAAATTGAATGAGTATTTGTCTTTTAGGAATGTTGTTATGTTTATGTACTCTCCGTTTTCATTTAATGTTGTTATGGTGGCGTTTAAACCGGGGGTGAGCAGTTTATCCCAGTCGTTAAAATCAATTTTATCAATTCCATTGCTTAAACCTAATGTTAGTGTGATATTAGCATTTTCATTGAGTTTGATTGGAATATAATCATTAAATGAAGGTATGAAATAGTAATTCGGTTTTGCATTTGCTATTATGCTACTTGGGTTTAAACAGTAGAAATTATAATTAATATTACAAGTTCCTTTACCAGTATTATATAAAAAGCTATATGGTGAATGTGTGCCACTGTAATTTTTAGTGTTTAAAAGATAACAGTACATTACAGTAATTTTTCCTCTATTGAATATGTTAAATGATCCGTCACCCTGATTTAATAGACCGTCCCAATATGGAGTGTTATTGTCAAATATACAACCACTTATCAGAAGGTTTCCATCATTTTTTATATTTCCATAGTATGTTCTCCAACCTCCATCATTGTTATTTGCATAAAGTATATTGTTTTTTATTACTGATTTTATAATGTTTGCATTTGCATTTTCGCCATTATAAATTACACCAGAATATACTTTATCTACAACTGTCCAACCTATATCATTAATAACTCTCCATTTGATGTCTGCAAATGCCATATTATCAAATAATTGAGAATTTTCAATATTTAATATATTATTATTGAATATTGCAGCTCCCGCACCCCAGCATTTTTTTATTTCACTGTTAGAGATATTCAATATTCCATCATTATATATTCCACCACCATCAATATTATTGGCTAAAAGGGAGTTTTGAAGTTTTTGAAGTTTGGATTCTAATATTTTTGAGTTGTTTATTACTGTTTCACCATTATTATATATGCTCCCACCTATGGAATTTGAAATACTTTGATTTAATATTATGTTTTCAATTATAAGCTTACCAGCATTGTATATTACTCCACCATCATTTCCACTGATGCTTTTAAATGATGAATTAAAGATATTTATCTGATTGGTATTGTATATTGCTCCACCATTACCTCCAATTATGCTTTTAAATGATGAATTAAAGATATTTATCTGATTGGTATTGTATATTACTCCACCATTACTTCCAATTATGCTTTTAAATGATGAATTAAAGATATTTATCTGATTGGTATTGTATATTGCTCCACCATTTGTTGTTTTTGCATTAATTTGAAGTTGATAGTTATTATAGATATGATTTTGATTTAAGTATTGATCGGTTGATATAGTATAAATTGATAATTGGTTTTTATAAAATGAAGGGGTGCTTGTAGATAATATATTTTCAAATAACGTATTTTTCAGACTTAATTCTCCATCATTGTAGATTGTCCTGTAGTTGATGTTGGTGAAATTCACCTCATTTGTTGTTAATGCTCCGTTATTGTAGATTATTCCTTTCAATATATTGGATTCAATTGGAAAATTATATGGCAACGGATTATTGTTATTAAATGTTGTCTTTGTTATTTTTAAGATTCCATTGTTGGTTATTAATCCATTTGTATTTGTGGTTTTTGTTTGGTAGAACTGGTTCAGGTCTTGGAAGTTACAATTAGTGATTTCCAATTCTCCGTAATTATCTATTAAACCAAGACTATTGTCTTTGAATGTGCAGTTTATTAGTTGTAGTTTTCCCTTATTTGATATGACATAATTATTGTTTCCGCTGAATGTTAAGTTAATTAATGTTGCCTCTGTGTTGGGGTTTATTTCGAGCAATGTTTGTGTTTTCTGCAATATAAATGAAGCATCATGGCCCGTGATGGTGATGTTTTTTGTTATCTCTATTGTTTCTGAAGTATCTTGTATGAAATCAATATTGTTTAGATATATTATTCCATCGTTTTTTGCTAATTCCAATGCCTTTTTTAATGATTTAATGCTGTTGGTCCATGTTTTATTTGAGCAGGATATATTGTCGATGTTTATTTGTGTAGTGTTTAAATTTACTGGGAGGGTGTTTTTCAGTTTTTTGAAGTGTAGCGTATTGGAATACACTCCAAATAATGAGGTGGTTAAATAACTATTATCGTGTACAGTATAATCAAATAATATGTTTGCTTCGTAGTAAATGGCATAACTTGCGCCGGTGCCAGTGATTATTCCTAATTCCGGCAAGTTTTGTTCACCTATCTTCAATGTTTTTATTAAAGTATTGTTTTCATAAATGCTTATGTTTTGTGCTGTGAATTCTCCATTGTGTTCGGATGCAGTAAATGAAAATGTCATATTCATTGTTATGTTTCCAGTTGTTTCAAAATCTGAAGTGTCATTTACTGTTAGTGTTATTTCTGTGTTATATGGTTCAAAATCGGATAAAATATCTTCCTGCTGGTTTTGAGTTAATATTTCCTGATTTGTTTGGTTTATCTCATCGCTTTGAAATACCTCATCTTCATCATTTACATATGTGCATATAGTTTCATCTATATCAATAGGATCTCCATTATTAATCTGTAATTCGTCTGTAGCATTGTCTGTCGCATAAATGGAGCTTAAATTTACAAAAATTAGTAAAATTAAGATCAAAATAATATATCGTTTAATTTTCATTTTTCCATTTTCCCCCATAATTATTATGTCAGTATCAACATCATTATAATATATTTTATTATTTATTCGGATAACTTTATATATATTTTAGTATAAATTATATTTCATTAGATATATCATCAATTACACTTGAAATTTAAATGGGTGGTTGGTGGTCTGTTTAATGTTTATTACGGTAATTCAGTGCGGATACAACATTATGCATTGAATTGATTGTTATACAATTGAAATTGGAGACATAATATGATAAATAAAAAAATATTAATCTCTTTAATTTGCATCATGTTTTTAGTGGGAATTGGTTGTGTTTCTGCTGAAGACATTGATGAAATAGGTACTTTGTCCTCTAGTGATGTTGTAGGCGATGCAATTTCACTGGATGATGATGTGGGCGGGGCTGCTGTTGAAAATGATGTTTCAACAGACAGTGCCGATGATGATGTGATTTCTGATGTTGAACCAACTCGAAGTACTGATACTTGGGGCAATTTCAAATCAGAAGTCGAAAATACCGGAATTAGCACAGTTAAATTAAATCAGAGTAATATTGCTCCATCAACAAGCAGTTCAGATCAAATTACCTTAAATCATGATGTGACCATTGTTGGTGGCTACGGTTATTATATTGGTCATGCCGATTGGAGCAGCTCACCAAAATATAACTATATTCCATTCATTACTTCTGGAAATAATTTAAATGTCAAATTTGAAAACGTAACATTCCAATACTTGTCAGATAACATTTTAATGAAATTGATGGGTAATGGAAACTATACCTTTAAAAATTGTGTATTTGACCACATTAATGCAACTGGAGACCATCAATCAGTACTTTGGTTATATTATGGATATGCATTAATTGACAATTGTACTTTCACCAATTGTAAATGCAGTTTCGGTGCAGTAACCAATTATTATACCTCTTGGGGTACTGCCGTCAATAACGCTAGGATGACGGTAAAAGACTCAACATTTAGAAATAATTATGCTACTATTGAACCTGGTGCAATCAATAATTGTGGTAAATTAATTGTTTATGATTCAACTTTTGAAAATAATCGTGCTGCTCAGTGGGCTGGTGCAATACACACTCACAGTAATGCGAATACCACTATTGTTCGTTCCAAATTCAGGAACAACATTGCAGGATGGAACGGTGGAGCATTATACACTTACAGTCATCTGACTGTGATTGATTCTAACTTCACAGGTAACGAAGCTCATCAAACAAGTGGTGGAGCTATTGCTGCAAGTTCTTATATGAGTAAACCATACCTCACTGTGGTAAATTGTGAGTTCAATGAAAATAATGCTTCTGGTAGTGGAGGAGCTATTTCATTCGGTTCAAGCACTTTGACTGTTGAAAATTCAAGATTTAACAATAACATTGCATCATCTGGAAACGGTGGTGCAATTTCTACTAGTTCTTCTACTTCAACAATTACCAATTGTGAATTCGAAGATAATGTTGCTAGTGGAAATGGTGGTGCAATTTCTTCTGGTACTGCAACTTCAACAATTTCTGATTGTGAATTCAAATATAATAGTGCTAGTGGATATGGTGGAGCAATATATGCTGAGAATAAAGGCAGATTAACAGTTGATAACAGTGATTTTATCTACAATACTGCTAATAAGGGTCTTGCAATTGCATATTGTAATAGTAACAGCAATGCGGCATACTTAACTTACACCAATAATAGATTCGTTGGTCCAAACAATGGTGCAGGATCTGTTTATATATCAGGTAATGTCGTTGTTGTTTCTAATAATAATACCAATGATGATATTTCCAATTACACTGAACCTGAAAATGATACTAACGGCTCTGGTAGTGTAGTTCCAATTCCTGGCACCGCCCCTATCGGTACCCAATTGTGGAATACTAGTTTAAGTGGTGCTTTAGGTGGCACTCCTTTAGTTATTGGTGACAGAATTTATGTTCCTAACGGTCACTCCATTTACTGTTTAAACATTACTAACGGTAATTTATTATGGAATGTTTCATCCAATTATATAGGTTATTTAGAATGGGATAATTTCCATGATTTAGGATTGCATAATGGTGTTTTGATTGCTCCTTGTGATGGAGATAAATTATACTTCTTCAATGCAACTAACGGTAATCAAATTCAACCAACTTCCAATATTATTCAGGGTTCTAGTCTTTATGCTCCTTTAGTTGTTGGCAATACTATTTATATTAGTAGTGAGTACGGTTATGGTGATAATAATGAGTATTGGATAGCTGTTATTAATTATAATAATGGTGTTTACAGTTATGCTGGCAGTATTTTAAATATTCCAGGTGTTAGTTATGGTACTCATGCTTTGATTTCTGCTCCTATTCTCTGGAACAATTATCTTTGGGTAAATACCATTAATGGTTTAATGCGTATTGATTTAACTACTGGTGTTTCTAGTGTTGTTTTAGAAAATACTGTTGGTAAAATTGTTAATGGAGGAGATTATCTTTATGTTTTAACTGGCAATAATCATATTTGTAGTGTGGATGCTAGTGGTGATGTTGTGAAACACATTATTGTTCCTGGTGATGTTGGCAGTACTTTAGCAATTAATAGTGATAATACTGTATTGTATACTGTGAATGCTAATGGTAATATTTATGCTGCAAGGACTACTGATTCAAGCGCTACTTTTATTAAAAAAGTTAATCCAGTTTCTTCTGCACTTACTGTAGGGGACGATGGCATTTTATATGTTGGTGATGATGCAGGAATTTTATGGGCATTTAATATAACTCCTTTATTATTAGGTTGGGACTATAATATTGCTTGGGCATATAATTTAACTTCAATGGCTTATGGTTGTATTTTATTTGATAATAATGTTGTTTATGTTGGTACAAATGATAGTTTCTATGCATTTAATTGTTCTATTGCTAATAATATTATTCAATTAAACAATGTCATACAATTAAGAAATAACCAAAAGGTATTTTTCAATGAATTATTAGGAGTAAGCTCTTTTGACAGCATGTTGACCACAGATGTAACAGACACTGCTTTAACCATGAATACATTTTCTACATCAAACACTATTTATGAATTAGTCAATGATAATTATGAGTTCAGTACTAATAATGTTTATATTGGTTATAATGGTGCAGCTGTAAATAATATAATTATTAGGCCAAAAGATGGAAAAAAAGTAATAATTACTTTTAAACATCAGACAGGTATTATGTTTGCTATGGGAACCAATATTACATTAGAAAATATTATATTTACTGGCCAACTCAGATCAAGTAATAATGGTCTAATAAAGTTTGTTTGGGATTGTGAAGTGACTTTAAAAAATTGTACTTTTGAAAACTTTGTCAATACAGAAGATGCAGCTGAGAGCAATCTTATTATGATGTATCATGCGGGTAATAACATTGGTGCGAAGGCTGTTAATTTTGAAGATTGTAAATTTGTTAATTGTAGTGCTAGTGGAAATATTATCAAGGTTTTTGACATGACACAATCAGTAAATATTAAAGACTGCACTTTTGATAATGTTTCTTCAAAAATGAATAATCTATTTAATTTCGAGGCTAATACTGAGTGGGAAAATAATACTATTTTAAATTCCAATGTAAACACTACTATTGTGGTTAGCGGTTCCAATAACTTATTAGGTGCTTCTTTTGAAGTCCTACCTGGAACACTTATTGTTGGCAAAGAAGGAAGTATTGTTGCTAAATTGGTTGATGTAAACGGCAATCTTATCAAAGCTGAGGGTCTAAAGTTCAAAATCAACGAGGATTATGTGGATCCTACTTCTTTTGATTCAACTACTGGACTTTACACATATAAATTTATTCCAACTAACGTAGGTACAATTTCTGTTAGTGCTAAATGTAGTTCTATTGATGATTTAGAGGCTACTGATGTTGATGTTCTAGTCAAATCAGTTACTGATTTAATAGTTAATTGCAGTGATAGTGGAGTTTATGGCAGTGAATTTAAAGTCAACGCTACTTTAGACTCAACCATTTCCGGTGAAAATATCACTTTCACAGTATTCAACTCCACCAACGACCCTGTCAAATCAGTAAACACTACAATTACTAACGGTTTTGCATCTTATTCATTCACTGATTTGCCTGCTGGTGATTACTCTGTAGTTGCCAATTATGCTGGTGGAACCAGTTTTGCTCCTGCTGTAAGTGATAGTAAAGCTTTCACTATTGCGCAAGCAGATTCCCGTGTTGAAATTGAGGTTTTAAATGACATCATACATGTTGGAGACGCCATCAACGTTAAGGCCATTGTACCTACTGGTGCAACAGGTAATGTGACCTTCAGATTAGAAGGCAGTAAAACTGTCAATGTTGGTGAGGTTGCTACTTTTGATGGTTTAAGTGCAGGAAATTACACAATTTATGCAGTCTACAATGGTGATGCTAATTACAAGGCCAGTAATGAAGCAAATGTTGAAATTGAGGTTGTTAAATATGATCTTAACTTAACTATCACTGCAGACAATATCAATTACGGTGAGGTTCTGGTTGTTAAAGTACACACCAATTCCAATTTCACCGGCGGCATTTTTGTCTATATCGGCGAATCAAAACAAGGTGCTCCAATATTTAACGGTGAGGGCAATGCTACTTTTGCCAATCTGACTGCAGCTGAATACTTCATCACAGCCAATTTCACTGGAGATGATTTCTTCTATGCTGATAGTGCAAACACTACCGCTACCGTTAAAGGTGTTGAGGTTCCTGCTGATAAGGCATTAAACACTAATGTTCCGGCTAACAGCAAATCACCAACATTCTCTATCAAGTTGGATAAGGATGCTACTGGTAATTTCACTGTGAGTGTTGATAATGGTAAGATTGTTAAGACTGTTTCCCTAAAAGATGGTAGTGCAAGTATTACTGTTGATAATTTGGCTGTCGGCAGTCATCAGGTTACTGTTTCATATTCCGGTGACGGCAAGTATGCTCCAATCACACAGAACACTACTTTAACCATTAAGGAACCTGCTAAAACTCCGACTAAGGTTACTCCTAAGGCCACCAAGATTGTTGCTAAAAAGAAAACTTTCAAGGCTAAAGTTAAAGTTAAAAAATACACTATAACTTTAAAATCCGGAAAAACACTCCTTAAAAAGGTTAAGGTTACTTTGAAAGTTAAGGGCAAAACCTATAAGGCAACCACCAACAAGAAAGGTAAAGCCACCTTTAAGATCAAAAACTTAAAGAAAAAAGGCACCTATAAGGCTGTTATCAAGTTCAAAGGAAACAAGAACTACAAGGCTTCAAGTAAAAAAGTTAAAATTAAAGTGAAAAAATAGGGATCATCATAATCCCTATTCTATTTTTTTTAAACGTCTTCTTTTTTTCATGTAAACCTCATTTTACTAAATTTTATATTCTACTTCAAACAAAAATTAAATCATATTTTAATGTTTATTAAAATAGTTTTATAAAAAAATGTGAATGTGTGGGAGGTGAGAAAGATAAGAAAACCTGTTAAAGTAATGCTAATCTCATTATTATTCCTGTTCTTGGTGTTGAATGGGGTTTATGCAGATGAAAACGCAACGGATATTCTACAAGCCAATGCAACGGAATCGGATGTTTCAAGCAGTCTTCAGGAGGAATCTATTATCAATAATCCGGATTCTCCGGATTTGGTGTTCAATATCACAAGCGACAACGTTGATGATTATTTTGTAAGGGGAACCTTGAAGTCCACTTACTCATATGCTAACCTGTTCATATCAGAGGATATGGAGGATCTTGGCATATTGACAATCAGGGCAAACAATGTGACAATAAACGGCAACAATCATACATTGAAAAACACCTTTTTCAGCATTGAGTCTACCGGCGTTACATTGAACAATCTTACACTCTGTTTGAATGAAAGCGATGAGGATAATGATTATGCGGCCATTGACCTTTGGAAGGCAAGTGGCACTACAATAAGCAATGTGAACATTGACTTTAATGTTCCACGTGACACCAGCGCCTACGGAATCTATTCACAGGGAACCAGATACTCACTAATCAATAACCTGAAAATAATCAACACTACAGTCAGCATCAACGGTGATAACCGTGCTGAAGGACGTGTCTATGGTATAAGGATGGAATATTCGCCAAATGCAGTACTTGAAAACAATACGATTAATGCCAATTTGCCTTTGCACACGGTTGCGTTCAGGGGTACCACTGCAGACCTGGACTCTGAGTTCTGTCTGGCGGTGGGAATATCCAATTGCGATAATCTGGTATTCAACAGTAATGTTGTAAATGCCAATGTCAATGTCCGACCTGAGTGTGCCTATCCTACTTTGGATGCGGTGTTCATCTGCGATTCCAGGGACTGCAACATTACCAATAATGTAATCACATTGATTGATGATATTACATATAAGGATGAGGCGAACTACCTGTATGCATTGGACGGCTACAGGGTTGATAACCTGTTAATTGAAGGCAATCGTATTCGTCTTGGAACTGCAGGTGGTGCGTATGCTGCCGGTACTGCGTATCCGATACAGTTGACCGGTCCTGCAAGCGGTGTTTTGATACAGCATAATAATCTCTACTCCAAAAGCAACGGTCCGAATATCGGTATATATTCACATAACTTCAACGGTGACAACTACATTACAATACTCAACAATTACATCAATGTCACTGGTCGTGCGGGAAACCACAGCTGGGCTTTGGTGGCTGGTATTGAGTCACAGGACAATAATGACATTATCATGAACAACATCATCGAGGTTCACAATACCGGTGAGGTCAAATGGGAGGACAACATTTACGGAATTTCATATTCACAGAAAACCGACAGCACACACACTTACAGGGTCATCAACAATACCGTGATAAGTGACGGATACTACGTGTCTCATATGCTTGATGCGGACAATACCACAGTGACCAATAATACATTGGTGCGTACTGACAAGTATGCTGACACCAATTATGATCCGTTCAAGCGGGGTGATGCAATCGGCAAGGATACTGATGCTTCCAGGAACAATGACTTTTCAGGAAACCGTGTAATCACAATATTCGAGTATGGTCTCGAGCATCAAAGCGATGAGGTTGACGGCGGTGATCCGTTTGTATATGTTCCGCCTGAAAACGTAAACGGCAGAACCAATGTAATCAACGGTAGTGGCATATTACCTCAAAAACCTGGGTTTCCTGGTGGTAATCCTTTACTTCCGGGAAACAATGGCGGTGGCTCAATAAACACCGGGGGCAATAGTCCTGGTGGATTCAATAGTCCGGATGCGGCTGATGGTGACAATGGATATAACGGTTTTCCTGACCTGAGCGGAGACAATGGTGAAAGCCTGTCACGCAAAACAAATCAGGGCAATAATGTTAAAACCGTGAATTCATTCAACAATGAGGGAAGCAATAGTAATTCGTATAATAATCTTGTGGCATCTTCGAATTCTACTTCTAGTGATGCTCCGAGTGTTGATGGTGTTACTGTCAGTGGCCGGTCTTCCAGTGCTGCTTCATCTGCCGGTGCCGGTGGAAGCAGCGGTGCATCACAGGATGTGAGCAAAGCTTATGAGATTTCCAAGAATATTGTGGAAAACGGTCCGGATGATATTTTAAAATTCATCGCACTTGCGGTGGTGTGTGAGATTCTGCTTGTTGTCGGATACAGGAGAAAGGAAAGTGAAGACATTACAGATTAACTGCCTTGGCAGTTGATCTCTTTTTTTATATTTTTCAACCTATCGAATAATTGCTTTAATGTTTAAGTAAACAATTACTTTTTTTATTGACTGCTGTTTTTATCAATTGTTTATTTTAGTATTTTATATGTATTTTTCAGGATTTGCATTTTCATAAGTGTTGATGTATCTGCCTATATAATTAAAAAAACATATTTGTTACTGGGAAATTGCTGATGCGGATTTCATAAGGTTGTCTAAATATTTTATCATTAATTACTTTTTACACGATAAAAGCAATTTTTAGTTGAGTATGAATTAAATAAAAATTATTTATAGTATGAAAATCAAATATGGGGGTAATCAAACTCTTGATCCAAAAGGTGGTGATATTATTGTGGACAAAAATAATATTGCCGATGAGGGAATTTATAACATTTGTTTTAATGAACTCTCCTCTTGGCGATTTCATTCATTTAGATGGAGGAATCCTTATGGGTATCCAAAGAAAACTTTGGGTCGTAATGCTCATATACATCATCATTACATGGTGTATGGCATTTTTCATCATGTGGATTATTTATAGTTAATCTGATGTCATAAATTGATTTCTCCTTTAAATTGCAGGAATCTTCAATATTATGATGATTGTTTATCGATAGCCTTAACGGGTTGTGTTTGGGTTTGTTTATTTGTAATGAACGCTTCATGTAATTTATAAATAAACTTTATATATAATCTATTTCATAATATTCATTAGAGTTTAAAGTCCACTTTCTGGGTACTTAAATTCTAAAATTTAAATGAATGAAATTATTCGATGTCTAAATTGTCCCAACATGTAATAAACATGTTGTAGACATTGAATTTTAACTTATTTTTACTTATTTTAATGCAGTAAACTTTTATATTAGTTTTATATGAGGATATTTTGTTATAATATGTGCCAATAATCAATTGGAAATCCATGAGATTACCTAAAATAATCATTCGAAAAATCATTAACTTACTGGGGAAAATTACTAATTTGAATTTCATAAGGTTTACTCAAAATAAGTATTTGAAAATTCATAAGTTTTCCCTGTGTCAAATTCGAAAATCATATACTAACCACTTTTTTAAAACAGATTTTGGCCAAAAAATAAAAATTATTAAAACTCATTAAAGCGCAATCAATTAATATTATTAAATTTCAGAGATTTAAAAATCATCATTAATGAAATTAAGGAAGTATTTAATTATTCATCTGAAAATACTGTATTTTTCTTTAAATTTGATGTTTGCAATAATGCTGGAATAACTAACTTTATATGTAATAAAATATTAAAATCATATTTAATAACTAAAAGTAACTTTATTAAGGAGGTCATTTTTTTGGCATTTAGAGATTATTTCAAATTCAACAAGGACAAGACAACATTCATTTTCATAGGCGGAAAAGGGGGAGTCGGAAAGACTTCAGTATCCTCCGCCACTGCATTGTGGCTGGCCGAACAGGGCAAAAAGACATTGATTGTATCAACCGACCCTGCTCATTCATTATCCGATTCATTGGAAGTTCCTATCGGCAGCTACCCACGTGAAATCAAAACCAACTTATTTGCAGTTGAAATCGACCCGGATGTTGCAATGGAACAAAAGCAGGCACAACTGGAAGCCCAAAAGGCAGCAAATCCTGATGATAGTGACAGCCTGTTCGGCATGGACTTTTTGTCCGACCAGCTGGACATGGCATCATCTTCACCTGGTGCTGATGAGGCGGCTGCATTTGAACTGTTCATGGGAGTAATGAATTCCGAGGAATATGATGTCGTAGTGTTCGATACCGCACCGACAGGACACACCTTAAGGCTATTGTCCTTCCCTGAAGTCATGGACTCATGGGTTGGAAAAATGATGATGCTTAAGGCAAAACTTGGTTCAGCAACAAATGCCCTAAGAAAAATCATGCCTTTCATGGATGAGGTTGACAATCCTCAAACATCAGAGGATCTGAAAAGGACAAAAGAGCAAATCGATCAGGCAAAAGAGATATTGTCTGACCCTGACAGGACTACATTCAAGATGGTTGTAATTCCTGAGGAAATGTCAATCTATGAATCCGAAAGGGCTCTTGAAGCTCTCGGCAAACATGACATTACTGTTGACAGCGTCATTGTAAATCAGGTGATGCCTGACATCTGCGACTGTGACTTCTGCCACTCAAGACACAAGCTCCAGCAAAAGAGATTGGCCTTAATCGACCAGAAATTCCCAAACCAGCACGTTGCTCAGGTTCCATTGTTCAAGGATGAGGTCAAAGGTCAGGAAAAGCTATTGAAATTGGCTCATATTCTATATGATGATGAGGACAACGATGAGATTGTTCAGGAAGCTATTGTATTGTAAAAAAAATTAAAAGTTAAAAATTTTAACTTTTAATCATTATTTTTTCTTAAAATCCAACTAATCAGCTCAACAATCAATATTAAGAATATAAATATTGGAGAATCAACAAATAATGGTTTATAGTAGAATGCCTCATAAATAAAGGATACTACATAACAGATGATTAAAATTATTGATATGATTCTAAATATCTTGCTGATTTTCTCATTTTCGTATTTTTGTTTGAATTTTAAAAGCACTGCAATTATTATTACTCCTAAAAGTAGCGCTCCAAACATTAAATGAGCAATAATTGGAATTTTCAAAGCTACTGAACATATTACATAGGCTATCATTATAATTATTGCAAATATTAATTCAGTTTTCTCCATTTTGTTTCTCCTTAAAGTTTCTAATCATGTAATATATTTTTTATATTTTTTTTGTTCATTTAAAAAAAGTTAAAATAAGATTATTTTAACTTTTCTTTCCTCACAATGGGTAAGGAACTTTAAAAATCTGGTATTTTCTTGGAATAGTGCATGAGGTCCATTTTTCTTCAGTAAAATACTGGTATGTTTCGCTTTTTGACAGTTTTCTAGTATATCCGTCAGCGACATATAGTGCATCGTTCCTGTTTAGGCTTCCATCCGAATTTATTGTGACTTCGACAAAATCATATGTGCCGTCATCTTTAGGGATGTTGAAGAACTTTTTGCCCTGCATATATCCGTCTCTGGTGAATGCAATATGCTCATATGCCCAATGCCAATCTTTTTCATCAACAAATTTATTTTTTATATAATTTCCAGCTCCATGTATTCCCATCATTGTTCCAATGGTGCTTGCAAGACCTAAGCTTAGGCTTCCGGTTACAACCTTTCCGGCAATTCCCGCAACTAAATTACTGACCATATACGCTGCCACAGTCAGCGGATGGATCTTATTCATAATATCGGCAATGATATTTCCACCGGATTTTTTGATTTTGTCATATGTGCTTCTGATGCCGTTGATTATGTCGACAGGGGTTGTTCCTACGCTGCAGCAATCACAGGCTGTAGGTACAAATGAACCTTTGTATGCAAAATCATCGTCAATTAGAATCACGTTGGATATTCCGCTTGTTGAATTGATGATGACTGTGACATTGCTTCCATCTTCGCTTAGTATATAAAACATTTCTCCAATCTGAGCAATGCTGAATTTATTATTTTCAACAGATTCGTAAATGTTGTCTAAAGAATTTGTCAGATTGTCTGAATATCTCTCTGCTACGGGATTTAATACATAACTTTCAATATTTGGCAGGTAAAATGAGTTCATCAATCTAAACATTGCTGAATTTTGGCTATTTCCGGCAACATTCATTCCCATATCCGCATTCAGAATATGCAGATAGGTATCCTCCAAATTGATTCCGCCCATTATTGTCGCTGTCCTTTCACGGTTCCACATTACACTTAACTCCTTAGCGTATTGACCGGCTATTTCATCCGCCAGCCATGCAGTTTCAAGGCCTGCCAAAAACATTCCATAAACGTTCATTATTCCGATTCTTGAAAGGTATCCGGAATTTACCTTTAACCATTTGTCCATGGTGGAATATGTCACCTTCTCATTGATTATGGCATATGACTGAAGCACTTCAAAGCCTCTGATAACGTTATATAAATCGCTGCGGCCATAGCTTATGCTTTCACTTTTTTCAAGCTCTTCAATGCCGTTGACAATCAGTCTTGTTTTGATATCCTCTCTTGATATGCTTGGCATGATTGAACTTCTCGAATCGTCCAATATAACGCTTTCTCCAGTATTTGTAAACCTGATGCTTTCGGCATGGTTTCCGGTTAGCTGGTCGTAGTTGTTGTAATTGATTTCATAGGAATTCTTTTCATATAACTTTCCCAAATTGCTTCTGAGGCCTACCTCATCATAGCTGCCGGTGAAAAACATTATCCTTGCCTTTATAAAGTCGTTCTGTAGGTATGTTATGATTTCGATATCATCCTCGTGCTTGTCCATGGTAAGCCCGAAGAGATCCGCATCGCACTGGGTCACACTTCTGAATTCGATTTGGGTATAGTCGTTTGCATTTGAAATCAGCACTCCGTTGCCCTTTAAATTGTCCCTGTTGTAATCGCTTTTGAGTTCGCTTCCGTCAAACGGCACCAGAAATGTTTTATAGCCAAGCACATTTACATCTATCCCCGGCTGCGAAGCTGTGGAGAACAGGTAATATTTGGTTTCGCTCATGTGTATTGCGAAAACATCCTTTTTAGGCAGTTTTATTATTCCATCATTTCCTGTTTTCAGGGTGTATGCGGAATTATGAAAAGCATACGGTACGGTTACGTTGACATAATCGGGAATCATTGTAATGTGGCTGAAGGATGCCTGTTTAATTGCAGTTTCAACCGTGATGTAGTTGGTGTTTACGAATCCGTTATAATCGGTTGTGATGCTGTATTTTCCCGCCGGCAAATCGATTACCTGTGATGCAATGCCATTTGAATTGCTTCTTAGAGTAAATGTTTGGCCGTTCACGTTCAGTGTCACTATTTTATTGGCTGAACCTCTTCCATAGCTGTTCAGCACCTTGACTGTGAACTTGCTTCCGTCCTTTTCTTTCATTGTCAGGTCGCTTGTTTCAATGAGGGGCTTGATTGTTATTGTTTTTGTGACTGTTTCGGATGTTTTGGGGTTTACCATTGAAATGCTGTATGTTCCAGGTATCCAGTCTATGGCCAGTTTCGCCACTCCTTTTGTGCTTGTTTTAACCTTCTTGGTTTTGCCGTTCCATTTGAATGTAATGCGTGTTTTCTTAAGTAGCTTTCCGTTCTTCTTATAAAATGTTGCTTTATATTGCGACTTGTTTTTATAATATTTTGAAAAGTCATGGGCATGTATGGTGCTTTTGACTGTCACTGTGCTTGTTGCGCTTTGTTTATGATAATTTTTCGTTTCGTCAAATGTTGTCTTTACTGTGTATTTTCCGCTATTCAGGTTAAGGCTTATCGATGCCTTTCCTTTGGAATTGGTTCTTTTATTATAGGTCTTTCCGTTAATGGTGATTTTCACTTTGGCCTTTTTCACTGCTTTGTTCAGTGCGTCTTTAACCGTGACGGTAAACTTGCTTCCGTCCTTATAATACATCTTCACATCAGGCGCACTTATCTTTACATTAATTTTGCCGCCGGTTGTTCCTAGATATGCGTTTTCACTGGCCTCCAGCCTTTCTTTGTTGGCGCCGGCCTCCAGCTTTTCCATATTTTCTGAGCTTGCCCTCAATTCATCATGGTTGTTGGGAGCCATCTGGCAAAGCCCATCTTCAGGTTGTTCGATTGTTTGTTTTAAAGTTTCATTATCCATTTCGGCTGCTGATGCAACCCCGACAAGTAAAAAAAGCAGGATAATGAAACATATGGTGTTTATTTTGATGTTCATGATATCTACCTTTTGCCAATTTTTTTGTCTAATTGACGGTTAAAGTTTGATATCTAGAACATATAAACTTTAATATTAAAATTAAATAGGAAATTGCTTTTATAATGGATTTTTAAGGTCAATTTTACGGATATATCACAATTATGCACATATAAGTAAATTCACTGCTTGCAATTTCATCCAATGTTGTTGTGACAATTTTCTCGTCCGGATAACTTAACCTTTCACACACCGTAACCTTTCTGTCTGGTTCAACCCCGTTGTCAAGCAGAAACTGTGCCATGTCCTTGACCTTTCTTGAAGGCAGTGCAATGGTTGTTTTGCCGTTGTTTATGACTGGCAGGATATCCTCTATGTTTTCACGGCCGTGAAATGTCATCACATTGGCATTGTCCCATTGTATGTGGCATCTTGCCGCTGCAAGCTGAAGGGAGCTGATTCCAGGAATCACTTCAATGTTTTGTCTGGAAAAGCCGTTTTCATCTGAAAGTCTTAAAACCGTATTCAAAACTCCTGAAAAACCGGGATCTCCGGTTGACAGTATTGACACGACATTTCCGTCAACTGCCAATTTGACTCCTTTTTCTAATGTGTCCAACAGTTCTTTGACATTGAATGGGATTGTGTTTTGCACATCATCGAATAGTTCGATTGCACGTGTGCTTCCAACAGTATAGTCGCTCATTTCAACGGTGTCAATTGCCTTTTTTGTCAGGTATTCGCTGGAACCGGGTCCGACTCCAATGATATAAATTTTGCCAGTCATGTTAATCATCAATTCCTAATGTCTGTCTGAAATCCTCTTTCAGGGATTCTCTGGTTTCGGATGAATAGCTGTTGTCATTTTCATCATGCAGTGTAAACATGGCCAATTCATAGATTATCCTGTTCATTGACCTTCCATATTCTGTTAGATAATACTCTGTAGTAACAGGGGTGGTGTTTATGACCTTTTTTTCAACCAAACCATGTTCCTCCAATTCTTTAAGGCAGTTTGACAGTACCTTATTGGATAATTTGGGCTTGTCTTCCTTGAATTCCTTGAAATGCTTTTTTCCAAAAAACAGGTCTCTGATAATCTGAACGCTCCATTTTTTGTTAATCAGATTCAAAGTTCTGTCAACAGGACAGACTACTCCTTTGCTGTTCATAATTAAAAATTGATTAAATTATTATATATTAGTTACTTTTTTGTTACCCGGTTTCTTTGAGGTTACAAAAATCATTTAAATATCCAGATTTAAATTAATTATTAACGAATTTGGGAGGAATTATGATTAACGCAACCGAACAGCTTGATTTTCTGATTGATTATTTGATTGAAGAGAGGGGAGAAGAAATTGATGTTCCTCAAGATTATCACTCAAAAAGAGGATTGCTTCGCTCACTGATGAATGTAAGGCCGCCCTTAAAAATTTCAGATGAATTCTTAAGGGTTCAGGATGAATTCTTAACTGCAGAAACGTCAAACAAAACCCTGACTTCTCCGCAAGACATCAAAGAGGTTAAGGGCAAAATCAAATTGTGGCAGGGAGACATCACCACCTTGAAAGTCGATGCCATTGTCAATGCGGCCAATTCCAAACTTTTGGGCTGCTTTATTCCCCAGCACAACTGCATTGACAATGTGATTCACTCAGCTGCGGGAGTGCAGCTTAGAGGTGAATGCGACAGAATCATGCAGATGCAGGGCCATGACGAATCGGTGGGCACGGCTAAAATCACCGGCGCCTACAACCTGCCTTCAGGACATGTGATTCACACTGTCGGGCCGCAAATCCCCTATGGTTCACAGCCGACAGACAGGGACTTCGAAGACCTTAAAAACTGTTATCTGTCATGTCTGGAGATTGCAGGTGAATACAATCTGGAATCAATTGCATTCTGCTGCATTTCAACAGGAGTGTTTAACTTTCCCAAGGATTTGGCGGCTGAAATTGCAATAGGGACTGTTACAGAATATTTAAAATCAAATGAAACAACATTGAAACATGTGATTTTCAATGTATTTACTGATGAGGATTATTTAATATATAAGGAGCATTTCAATGGATAAATTTGTATTAAGATTGGATAAGGCTAAAAAGGCAATCGATGAAGCGGATTACATAATCATTGGTGCCGGTGCGGGGCTGTCGACTGCTGCCGGAATCGACTACACAGGAGAGAGGTTTGAAAAATATTTCAAGGATTTCATTGAAGAATACGGATTTAGGGATATGTATTCATCCGGATTCTATCCCTTCGAGTCTCAGGAAGAAAAATGGGCCTATTGGGCAAGGCATGTTTTTGCAAACCGTTATGATGTAGGAAAGACAAGCGTTTATCAGAAATTATTGAAATTGGTTGAGGATAAGGAGTATTTTGTCCTCACAACCAATGTTGAACATCAATTTTGGATTAACGGATTCGATGATGAAAGGATATTCGCAACACAGGGAGATTACGGATTGCTTCAATGTGAAAAGGCATGTCATGACAGGCTATATCCAAACAAAGAGCAGGTATTTGAATGGGTGGAAAAAACCGAGGACTTTAGAATTCCATCCGATCTTGTTCCCAAATGTCCCGTATGCGGCGGCGATATGGATTTGAATCTGAGGAAAGACAGTTATTTTGTTGAAGATGCCAAATGGCATGAAATGAGTAAGAATTACTATGATTTCCTGGACAATATCGACGGCAAATTCGTATTTTTGGAAATCGGCGTTGGATTCAATACTCCCGGCATCATCCGCTATCCCTTTGAGCAGATGACATACAATAATTCAGAAGCGACACTGATAAGACTGAATCTTGATTATCCACAGGCAATTCCGGAAAACAAGGACAAGACAATAAGCTTTGATGAAAACGTTGAGGAAATATTGGATTACTGGCTTTCAAGAATTTAGATTTCCTATTTCCTCTTTTAGGAAATGATAAATTGACTCTGAACCGACAAGCTCGCCGGGATCTTTCCATTCGGAGGGGTATAAGATGAATGGTTTTGTCTGATTTCCACCCAGTCCTCCATGGGAGCCGATCAGCTCTTCAAATGCACATACTTCATCGGTTTGGCTGTCGTAGAAGCTGTTGACCAGAACATCAGGCATGTTGTTGAACGAATTTTGCCTTTTGAGATGCATTGCGGCATTTTTTCCGAATCCTTCAAGAGGATTTTCGCCGACGACTTCATCGCTTTCAAGATAGTAGATTCCGTTTTCTGCGATTATCATTCCGCCGTTGGCTATTGAGTTGACTAGAACGAATCCGATTCCTGAATGCTTTACAAGGCCAGGAATCAAGTCCGGAAATAGCATCACGATTTCTTCATAGCTTAGGCGCTCTTTCCATTGGCTCAGATAAATCAGCCCCATATTGCCCGAACCCAACACGATCAATTCGGAATCCTTTTCCTTTTTTGTGCTTTGCTGTGATGTTTCATGGTCTTTAATATAGTCCAGGCTATTATTATAGCGGTCTTTCAGATTCATATATTGCTCATTTTCAAATATTATGGCGGGCTTTCTTTTTTCTATTCCTTCCCGGATGTTTTGCAGGGATTCAAAATCTCTGAACAGGTCGCCTCGGATATCTCCCATCCTTTCCTTAAAGTTTCTTATCTGTTTGTTTTCGGGGATGATTGCGTCCCTGAAGTGATCTATGTTATATTCGGTTTTAAACATTTTCAAATCATCCGGAAGGAGTTTGCGTACGTACTTTCCCAATGTCATTCCGTATCTTTGCTTGAATGTGGCGCCTTTGGACTGGCCATGGTCGGATAGGACCACAAGCTTATAGTCTCTATCGCTCATTTCGATTGCTGAGGTTAGCTTTGAAAATTGCTGGTCAATTTTTTTCAGGGTGCCCCACACGTCCCTGTCCTCAACTCCTGAGTGGTGGGCTATTTCATCATAGCCCATGAAGGTTGCATAGGCGGTGTCTATGTGTCCTGTCAATATTTCGCTTGTTAAAACGTCTGTTGCCACTTCCCGCAGTACTACGTTAGCTCCTGCTCTTACTGGAGGATAGGTGATTGTCCTTCTGAGGCGGGGCTTTATGTTTTTCACATAATGAACCAATTGGGAGGTAAGTTCAAGGATGATGTCCCATAAGAATAAAACAACTAGTCTTTGGAAGTTATAGGCATCCAGAAACACTGCATCCAATGAATTATTGTATATGTTGCCCATCTTGTTCAGCTTTGAGGTGGTCAGTGTTGGGATTTTGCTGTCTCCTGAAAACATGTTGGCGATGCTTATTCCATTCACTAAAAGGCCTTCGCCATTGCTGATTTTCTTTTCAATTTTAGTGGCATCGCTTAATTTTCCTGAAACGACGATTTTGTTGTTATTTTCTTTTTCAACCCATCTGTAGGCTACAATGTCCGTATTGTTTCCATGAAGTATTCCTGCCTGGCTTGCTCCGGTTTGTGAAGACAGGTCAGTTTCCCATCCCTTCAGTGTGTGGGTATTTTCACCAATCCATCTTTCAATGTTTGGCATGACTCCCTTTTCGATGGCTTTTTTCAGTGTGTCTATTGACAGGCCATCAATTTCAACCATAATAAGTCCGGGATACTTTTTTTTGTATGCCGTTTTTTGTTTGGATGCGTACTTGAAAATGCTTTGAATGTATCTGTCGTAATAGTTGGTGTTTGTGATGTTTGTGATGAAAGTCGTAAATATTGCCATTACGATGGGAACCTGCAGGACTCCATAGATTCCTGCCGAAACTCCCGGAATGAAAAGGGAAGCGATATAAAAGATTATTGAGTTGAGTAAGAGCGATCCGATTCCGAATGTGAAGATGATGATTTTCATCATGAATCGCCTGAATATTGGCCATAAAAGAGAATTTGCAATCGCAACAACTATGACTATAAGAACCGCATTGTACTCTGGACCGATTGTAAAATCTGCACTGATATAGTCAACTGTAAATACTGCAGCAATATTTGCAATAACATATAATAAAGTTGTTATTATGGTTCTAAGTGATGATATTATACGATTTTTTATCATTCTATCGGTATTATTCGCTTATTCTTATTTTTAAGGGTTATAAGTGTGATTTCAGGTTTGCAGTTAATCCTTATTCTAAATGAATTTGTACCGAGGCCCTTGCTTGTATACTGGACCATGTCATTAACCTTGTAAAGTCCTACTGGGTATTTTGTGGAGTTTGGACCTCTAAATGGTGTTGTTTCGACTTTTGGAATGATGAATTGTCCTCCGTGTGAATGTCCGGAAATCTGCAAATCGATTTTTCCGGTTTGAGATGATTCACTGGCAAAATCAGGTTCATGGGCAAGCAGAATTGTCGGACAATCGTCCTCCAGTTTCTCCAATACCTTGTCCAAGTTGTCAGCGCAAACGGTGCATGAGTCAACGCCGGCTAAATTGATCTTTTCATCGCCTTTCTGCAATACGACATTATCGTTGCTTAAATCATGAATGTCTGATGCCTCAAATATCTTTCTTACTTTGTCTGCATCCATCCAATGGTCATGATTTCCCAAAACGCCGAATTTGCCGTCAGGGGCTTTTAGCTTTTTGAGGGATTTTTCCAATGCTTTGTCGTAGCTTTCGATATTGTATGAAAAGTAATCGCCGGTAAGGACTATCAGGTCGTAATTCAGAGTATTTACATAATCGACCAGCTCGTCAAGATATTCCGGATTAATCCATTGGCCCAGATGGATGTCGGATATGTTTAAAATCCTATAGTTGTGAAAATTCCATCCCAAATCATTCAGTTCTATGTCTACTTCAACTAAATCGATTTTTTCTGGATCAAACTCCTTGTCAGGCAATGTTTGATTTATTGCATCCTGAATGCCCTGTCTGATTTTCATGGCCTGCGGCCTTTCAATATCTTCATCCTTCATTAATATATAATTAATTTCTGAAACTATTTATAATTTTAAAAACAAAAATTATAAAGTGATTATTATGCTTCAAATTGCAGTTTGTGGAAAACCGAATGTAGGAAAATCATCCTTTTTCAACTCAGCAACAGCGTCCGGTGTGGAAATGGCAAACTATCCATTCACAACAATAGATGCAAACAAGGCTGTTGCCCATGTTATTAAAGATTGTCCATGCAAGGAATTGGGCGTCACATGCAATCCCCACAACTCCATATGCATTGATGGAAAAAGATTGCTTCCGATTGAAATGATTGATGTTGCGGGACTTGTTCCTGGAGCACATGAAGGAAAAGGATTAGGTAACAAGTTTTTAGATGAATTGATGCAGGCTAAAGTGTTCATAAATGTTATTGATGCTTCAGGCTCAACAGATCTTGAAGGAAATCCTGTTGATGCCGGAAGTCATGACCCATTGGATGATTTGGAATTTCTGGAAAATGAAATAGTCATGTGGATGTATGGAATATTGTCCAAGAATTGGGTAAGACTTATTAGAAAAGTGGGTGCAGAACACCTTGACATCTCAAAAGTATTATACGATCAATTATCAGGTACTGGAATTGCTATTGAGGATATAATTGAAGCCAAAAGGACAATTGAACCCGATTACAACAAATGGGAAGAGGAAGATTTAATCGAGCTTACACGCAACATACTCCATATTGCAAAACCTATGATGATTATTGCAAACAAGGCGGACTTGCCGACATCTGCTGAAAACATCAAAAGGATTAAGGAAAAGTATCCGAATGTGATTCCAACTTCAGCAGGTTCCGAACTGGCATTGGTCAAGGCGGCCGAAAGCGGATTAATCAGCTATTTGTCCGGTGATGACCACTTTGAAATCCTGAAGCCTGATGAGCTGTCAGAAGCCCAACGCAAAGGATTGGAGTATATTCAAACCAACATTTTGGATGTCTATGGAAGCACTGGAGTTCAGGATGCGCTGAATTATGCGATATTTGAACTGCTTGACAGGATTGTAGTATATCCTGTTCAGGATGAAAACAAATACACTGACCAGAAGGGCAATGTCTTGCCTGACGGATTTTTGGTTCCTAATGGATCAACACCTAAAGAGTTGGCTTATATCGTCCATACGGATATCGGAGACAAGTTCATGCATGCGGTTGATGCAAAATCAAAAATGCGCGTCGCCAGTGATTATGAGCTGAAAGACGGTGATATTATAAGTATAGTAACAAGAGGATAATATTCCTCTTCTTTTTTTCTCTATGTGTAAATCAAAAGCTATAAAACACATATTAAAAGCTAATTTTCATTTGAATTGTCAGTTCATTGAATTAGAAAAATTTTTGGATAATCCAAACTAGGCTTTCAATCTACTCATAGATTGCTAATGCATTAACAAGTTAATGCCTAACAATAGATAATAGCTTGCCATTGCAAAATATATGATGGCAAGCAATATTTCTTCGATTGCCAAGGGCATTTCCTCCAATTTTAATAGGAGTCTTAAATAATATTCATTTTTCAATACCATTAAAACACCATCAGATACTTGTTATTATTATTAGTGTTTTAGAATTCACTATTTCACTGTAATTCTATTTAAAATTAATTATTTTTTTAAATCAATATTTATTTATTCGTATAAAATTGTTTTAGTTATGTAGAGTATTGTTTTCATTAAAATAAGAAAATTATATATATTAAAAAGTTCATATTGTTATTTAACATCATTTGATGTTAGGTTGCCAAAGGGCAAACCATTAGATATTTGTTGAATGGGGATGTGTCAAAATTTGTTAACCAAATTTATCCTTATTCATTCTTTAATGCTATTTTTATATTGGATTAAGCTGATGCACATGGTGAAATTAACAAAAAATTTAACTTCCGATGAATTTAAACAATATTATTTTTTAAAGGAGGAATTGAAGGATTTTTGCAGGTCTGAAGGGTTGAAGGTAAGCGGGTCCAAACAGGAATTGGAAAATAGAATAATCCATTATTTGAGGACCGGTGAAGAGTTAAAAGAACCAATTATAAAACAAAAACCTGACAATTCATCATCTGAAATAGATCTGGATTCAAAATTGGGAGAAAATTTCAAATGCAGCGAAGATAAGCGGGAATTTTTTGAGGAACATATTGGCAAGAGTTTCAAATTCAAGGTCAAGTTTCAAAAGTGGCTTAAGGCAAATCCCGATAAGACCTACGCAGATGCAATTGAGGCATACCATGAAATTCAAGGCTCTAACCAAAAAACGGACATCGGCAAGCAATTCCAATACAATCAGTATATCAGGGATTTCTTTGAGGATAATGAAGGTAAATCTTTAGATGATGCAATCAGATGCTGGAAGCATAAGAAGTCTCTTAAAGGCCATAATAAATATGAAAAAAGCGATTTGGAGGTGTTGTCATGAAAAAAGTTAAAATTACGGTTATGAGAAAGGTCCGGCACGATGATTTGATTGAAAAATATGAAAATCCGCTGGAGCATGAATGCGATGTGGATGAAGGTCAGGTATTCATTGCAAACGGATGGGTAAAGCCTGATGATTTCTGTGACAGTGCATGGGAAAGCCTTTCACCATTTGTAATGGCATTGGCAAATGGAGCCAGCGATTTCTATGACGGATGGATGAAAAACAAAAAGTCTGCAATGATATCATGCAATGATGGATTCAGGCCGGTAAGCTTTCTTCTGGAAACTATGGATGAGGATGCAGACTAGCCTTGCTGAGATACAATGAACGAATTTTCATCTAAATTTTCTGATTTTTTCAAAAAAGAGATTATATTTTCTATCTCTCTGATCTTAGCTATTGTATCCTGTTTTTTTGTAAGGCCAAGCATTAACTATTTAAATTATATTAATTGGGATACAATCGTATTGCTGTTTGTTATAATGTTGATTGTTGAAATTTTAAAGAATCTGGCCGTTTTTGAGATTATGGTTCGTAAATTATTGGTTAAGGTTAAAAACACAAGAGGGCTTGTTTTATTTTTGGTTTTCACCTGCTTTTTCACTTCCATATTCATAACCAATGATGTTTCTTTGATTATATTTGTGCCATTTGCCATATTGGCTTTAAGAAAAGTCGACAGGTCCGATTTAATCATTATTACAGTTTCCATGCAGACTATTGCTGCCAATGTGGGATGTATGGTGCTTCCTATCGGTGCGCCCCACAATATCGTGATGTATACGGTATCTAAAATTCCATTTGAATCGTTTTTCCTGCTGCTCCTGCCTTATGTTGTCGTATCTGCAGTATTTTTGGCGGCATTGTCATTATTTGTGCCTAATGATAAAATCACTTTGCCAAAATTGAGTGATGCTGAATTCAATCGGAAAAACTTCTTCAAAAGAGTTTTTCTGGGCATCGACTATTACCTGCTTTTGACATTCATCGCTTTATTTGTATTAATCGGCAATCTGGAAAACATCCCATTTTTCAATGCGCTTTTCACCAAATGGATTAGTGGAAACGAAGTTTTAATGGGTGTTGTCGCATCACAGGTGATTTCTAATGTTCCCGCAGCAATGCTTCTCAGCGGGTTTAGCAGCAATTATGAAGCCATAATCATTGGAATTAACATTGGAGGATTTGGGACCCTAATCGCCTCTATGGCCAATCTCATTTCATTTAAGATTCTTGTTCGTGAGCATGGTGAATTTAAAATCAGATATTTGGTCATTTTCACAGTTCTGAATGTCATTCTAATGGTGATTCTGTTGGGCGTTTACATTTTTTCATGATTATTCCAGAATAAGTTCGATCTTGTTTTTACTGAGTTTGCTAATTTGAACTACCTCGACTTTGTAGAAGTCGAGGATTCCTAGATTTGTTTTTTTGTGCCACTTGTTTATTTGGCGTTTTCTAGGCTATCCCCGTAGTCCCACCGGTTCAAAATATTAATGGCGGCGTTAATGTCACCTATGACGGCACAGACAAATATTTAAAAACAACACGATGCATCAATTTCACCGTCAACAAACAGAATGTAAACATCATTGCAAACAATAAAGCATTTATTATCAATTATGGAGGAAAATACAGCATAACAATTAAAGATGCGAAAGGCAAAGTCATTAGCGGCAAAAAAATAACAATCAAATTTAATGGCAAAACTGTTAAATCCGGTTCAACTAACTCAAAAGGAACAGTCACAATTACCCTGACTGCAAAAATGCTGAAGAAAGCAAAATCAGGTAAGAAAAACCTTAAAATTAAATTTAGTGATTCAAATTACAATACTGCATCAAAAACTGTGAAAATAAAAATCAACAAGGAAAAAACAAAAATAACCGCTAAAAAGAAAAAATTCAAAAAATCTAAAAAAGTCAAGAAATATAAAATAACCCTAAAAA
>NZ_CAJODJ010000022.1:0-33212 GCF_905233225.1 Methanobrevibacter sp. UBA212 | reverse complement strand
TGCTTCAGCTAATGCAATTTTTGCATCATCACTAATTCTTTGTGCGCCAGCATTTTTTAAGATACGACCGACTGGTGCGATTGGTAATTCACTCATAATTACACCTCCAATTAAATGATAGTATACAATAGTATATAAAGGTATCGGTAAAACTGAATAATAATCGCTCATATTATACCATAGTAATTGTTAGAATATGCTTTCGAATATTAGAAAAAAATATAGATATTACAAAAATTTAAAGGATACAAAATAGTAAGATTATCAAAATAAGAATGATAAGAAAAATAAAAAATTTATCTTACAATAATTCACTTTTAAGATATGTTGATGTCGCTTCAGTTATCTTCACGTCAACAAAAGTTCCCAACTCAACACCATCAATAATAACAGGAATATAAGAATTTGTCTTTGCTATATATCCTCCTTTAGAGCCCTTTTCAATAACCAGCACCTTTTGAACTGAATTTAGTAATTCTTCGTTTTCCCTTTCGGTTATTCTTTCCTTGATTTGAGATAAAAATTTTGATCTTTTCTTCATGATTTCACGGGGAATCTCAGGAAGGGATGATGAGATTGCTCCCTTTCTGTGCTGATATTTTGATAAATGTATTATGCTAGGCCGGATTTCCTCAAGAAGTTTTACAGTTTCATCAAAATCTTCATCACTTTCAGTAGGATATCCCACAATGATGTCAGTAGCCAATGTCACATCAGGAATTTCCTTTTTGAATTTTGATACGATGCCCCTGTATTGTTCCACTGTATGACCCCTTCTCATTTCAGACAATACCTTATCACTTCCACTTTGTACAGGTAAATGAATAAAATCATATACCTTCGGATGTTTCATTGCATCGATTATTTCATCAACATCATTTAAAATGTTTTTAGGGTGCATCATTCCAACACGAACACGGAAATCTCCCTTTAAATTAGCCACTTCTTTAATTAAATCAGATAGTTTTTCACCACTATCCCGGCCGAATGCGGCAGTATCCTGAGCAGTCAACTGTATCTCACATGCACCATTTTCAATCGCCCTTTGCGCTTCGCCAACAATATCTGCAATCGGATAGCTGTTTAGCGGTCCACGTGCAAAACGAGTGCAGCAGAATGTGCATGCACCCAAACAACCTTCACAAATCTGCAGGATATGAATCAAACTTTCATCTCCAACTTTAGGAACACAAACTTTGGATTCCTTTGAAAAACCGGTTTCACGAATGACATCACCGCAGTAAGTCGCATTAACAACACTGGCAGACTTATTCAGCTGATGAGGTCCGATCCATGAAACATCAGGCCCAATCTTGTCGAGTTTTTCAGGATCAATTTCAACCATGCATCCTCCGACAATGATTTTCTTGTCGGGATATTCCTTTTGGAGCTTTTGAATCCTGAAAGTCATCTTGTCTTCAGTAGGCAACTTAACATAGCAGGTGTTTACAATGACAATATCAGCCTCATCAATATTGTCCACAATATCAATGTCATTTGCCTGCAGATTGCCTGCAATAATCTGTCCGTCGGCCTGGTTGAATGTGCAGCCGTAAGATTCAATAAAAACTTTCATTCAGTCACTCTTTTTTGTTTTTTTAAATATGTTTTTGGTCAAGTCATAATCATAATTGTTAAATCTGACAGGTTTGGAATAAACCCTTTTTATAATTCCTGCCTTAGCAAATCCGGAAGTCAGCTTTCTTTCCTGGGTTTTAATGACGTGCACCTTAACAATATGATTTTCGATTTTAACAATATCTCCAGGAGCTATTTCAAAATCCCTTTCAAGGTCAAGCTTATATGAATCGACTTCACCATGAAGGTCAACTGAAAATCCTATACGTGCAGGAATCTCAACAGAAGATGCCCAAATGGTGTTAACATCTTCAAGACTGGATTTTTCCACCCTTTTGTCCCCCACTTCAATGCTTGTAACTTCAACCTGACCGAATTCAGTCAGTAAAGTATCCCCAGTTCTAAGCTCATCGCTTGGGGACAAATCAATGGTAGTTTTGTGAGATTTGTCCTGCTCGGAAATAATCAGCCTGTAAGGTCTAGGCTTTTTAAGAGAAATTGTATTCTTATAAACGTGACCACAATCCTCACACCTAAGTAAGTATTCCTCGGTGAATTTCTTCTTTGTTGTTTTTTGCTTTGAATTCAAAATTTCAATATCATCAGAACCACAAATTGGACAATCCATTTTTATGCCTCCTTATCAGAATTATTCAGATAATGGTTAACCAACCCACCATCTTCCAAAATAGATAACATGAACTCTTTAAATGGTTCAAAAGTCTTTGACTCGCCAGTAGTTTCATTAACCAAGGTTCCTTTTGACAAGTCTATGTTAATAATATCTCCATCCTTGGCTTCAATGTCTGAAACTATTACAGGCAAACCTATATTTATTGCATTTCTGTAAAAAATCCTTGCAAAAGATTTGGCGACAATTGCACTTACTCCAGCTGTCTTAATAGCTACAGGAGCCTGTTCCCTTGAAGAACCGCAGCCAAAATTTTCATCAGCAACTATAATGTCTCCTGATTTAACGTTTTTTGTAAAATCCGGCCTTTCTCCTTCCAACACATGGTCGGCCAAATCCTGAGGATTGAATGTTCTCAAATACCTTCCGGGAATAATCACATCAGTGTCAATATTTTCCCCGAAGGTCCATGTTTTTCCTTTGATAATATCCATAAGTATCACAGTAAAAGTTAATTAATAAAAAAATGAAGTATTCAGGAGTTTTCCCGAATACGAAAATAGGTGATTTTTTTGTAAGTTTAATTTTTCTCAGCTTTAAAAGGTTTTGAAAACTCTTGTTCCACACCTTCACGGTACATTGAATTAAATGTACAGAATGGAATGATTCTGCCGTCAGGGGTTGCATAATGAATAACACATTTTTTAACCCTTTGTTCATCAAAGTTAAACGGATCCATGAAGTGCATACATGAAATAAGCATTGAATCTTTAGAAAAGTCACCTAAAGCATCATAATCCCCTTTAACAAAAACATTCAATAGGATTCTTTTGATATCCAAATCTTTAGGGGTTCTGCTAGTGTGAATAATTTTAGCAAGGTTTTTGGTTAAACCTGCAAGAACCCTCTTACGAGAACCGAATTTACCCTCTTTAAGTTTTTCATTGTATTCCTTTAATTTGTTAGCCAAATCATCAACATCAATGAAATCTGTAATTGGAATCAAATTGTCCTTTCCGTCACCTTCAGTTCTTTCTCTGAAAACATAAGTGGCGATTCCACAATGTTCATGACAGTTCAGGGTCACCTTAGCTGAATCTTCACCGTCAAGCAAAGAGATGAATTCTGCAATTGGCTCAACAAAAGATGGCGGATAAAATGCGGAAGTCGGAACCTGACCATCTGTTTCCTCTTCAATAATATTAACAAAGTCAGGAATGGTAATCCTTTGCTCTTCCACATGCTCTGAAGGAGTTCTTCCGGAAAATGAAACCGGCTGGAAGTTTACGCCATAAATAATGTCATTATTATCGAAAGCAAACTTGATAATCTGGCCAACCTGATCATCGTTAACTCCCTTAACTAATGTAGGCACCAAAACTATTCCCAAACCTGCCTTTCTACAGTTTTCAATAGCCTGAATTTTATCAGGAAGCAAATTTCTTCCCTTATTCTTGATGTAAGGTTCTGGAGTTACGCCTTCAAAAGAAAGATAAACAGTGTTTAATCCGGCTTCTTTCAATTGTTTTGCCAAATTCTCCCTTTTCGCCAATCTGATACCGTTAGTAGCTATTTGAACGTGAGTGAAACCCTCTTCTTTTGCCATTTCAATAAGTTCAACTATGTCTTTTCTGACGGTTGGCTCTCCACCGGCATATTGGATAGCCGGACATGGATGAGGCTTCAAACCCCTTAAATTCTTAAGCATCTGTCTGATTTCTTCTTTTGTAGGCTCATACAGATATCCCGCAGCAGCCGCATTAGCAAAACAAACAGGACATCTTAAATTACATCTGTTTGTAACATCAATCAAACCTAAAACAGTTGATGTTTCGTGTTTTGAACACAATCCGCAATTATCAGGACAAGGAGCAGCATCATCAACACAAGGATTGTCAACACCGCTGATTGTAGGAACATAGTTGCTTGCCCTATCATATAACTCTTTATCGCTCCAATAAGTGTTTATAAACTCCCCATGCTCATCACAAGTTTTTTTGATAAAGACTTTGCCGTCCTCATCATAAACTTCAGCCTCAAGAGTTTTACCGCACTCTGGACATAAACTTTTTGTACTCTTTAATTTCAAAAAAAATCACCTTTTTTAATACTAAGCAATATTAGTATAAACTTACATAATATAATATATTTAAAACAATTTAATATTTAAATATTATTAATTATATAGTTTATATAAATCCAATATGAGAGGGAGTAAAAGTAAATGACAATCGATTTCCAAATAATATTAATAACCCTGCTAACAACACTATATTTCATCCTTCCGGCATACTTTGCAAATGGAGGTGCACTCGTGTTTGGGGGAGGAACCCCTATTGATTTTGGAAAAAGCGATTCAAATGATGTTCGCTGGGTTGGAGACGGTGTTACATGGAGAGGAATGATTGTTGGAACAATAATAGGTATGATTACCGGTGCCGTTCAGGGATACATTGCCCCAATGATTCTTCCATATATCGGATCTACTCTCGCCCCTGTCGTGACCAGCGTATCCAATGGATTGTTGATTGGATTTTTACTTGGTTTCGGAGCCCTTTTAGGTGATGCTTTAGGCAGCTTTTTAAAAAGAAGACTTGGAATTGGAAGAGGAAAACCTGCACCAATTCTTGATCAGTTAGATTTCATAATATTTGCATTGATTTTAGTTTCACCAGTTATTGAGCTTAATTGGATATTTATTGTTTTGGCTCTGCTGTTGACATTGTTTATCCATTTAATAACAAATACCTGTGCATATTTACTTGGTTTAAAAGACGTGTGGTATTAATTAAGGTATTTTTCCATCATTACAGCGGTTCCAACTGCCGGTGCAACGGTGCACTCATCATCTGTTAAAATATCCCCCATTGATTTGACTTTTAAACCTAAAAGCTCTGCTGCTTTTTTATCAAGAATATCTTTTCCAAGGCCGGTTGTTACTATCAAATCCAGATTTTGAGTTTCATGAACCTGTTTTAGACCATCAGCAATCTGTTCCACCTGCTTTTGATGAATGAATCTGCACATCTCAGTGATGTCATCCATTGAAAGCATTTCCAAATCCGCACAGACCACACGGGCAATTCTTTTTGCACAGTCCAATTTGGATTTGCCCTCACCGTCAAATGTATCGCAGATATAGTCTTTTTCAGTGATTAAATCCAAAACAGTGTATACATCGGCAGTTTGTGCAAACAGTTCACTGGCTACCCGATACTCTTTACCATTCAATTCAACCTTATCAAGGAAGCTTGCTAGATTGGTTCTTAAGGTACCTGTGTAAACCAATTCTCCAGTTGCAGACCTGTCAAAATCAGATTTTCCAATAGCGCATTCCTTTCCATCCTTAACAGGTATGATATCTGTTGTTGTGCTTCCCGTGTCGATGAATATGCAGTTATCGGAAATCAGTGTGGCAATCTGAGCGGTTGCAATCCAATTGGCCGCAGCTGCCTTAAGGGGAGCCCTTTCGATTTCTGCCCTGGACAGCATCCCATCAACGCCTACATATGCTATCGGACAGGAAAATGTCTCCTCACATTTTTTGACTACATCCAAAACTCCGTCCTTTTTGGTATCGTATGCATCCACAAGTTCCGCAGTCATGGAAATGCCTACCGCATCAATTTCAGATACCGGACAGATATTTTCAATCAGCTCCACCAAAACGCGTGACAAATCATCATTGTTGCTCCACATCGGAAGATATGCAAAATCAACTTCCATATTTTCAATTTCACCATTCTTAAAGTCGATTACGGCAAGGTCGGTGTTTGCCCCGCCAATGTCAAATCCTGCAATTTTCATAAATTACAATCTCCTTATTTCCAATGAATCGGCAGATTTTATAAATTTAACTTCACCGTTCAAGGAAGTATCCAAATCATCAATGCTGATTTTTCCGTCAATCAATTCAATGATACTTTTGCCTATGTTGAAATTACAAATTTTTCTCAAACCGACATAAGGTGTTGTGAATCTTGAGTTGATTTCCAAAAGATAAACCGAATAAACATCTTTCTCATCAGCATTGATTAATAAATCAACACCGACAAAACCCTTAATGCCTCCAATGGTTTCAACGGCTTTGGCAGCTATTTCAAATGCCTCATCGCGATATTTGCTTTCATAAGGAATCTTTCCACCGAAATATGTTCCTTTAGCATTTCCAATAGTGATATATTGTTCGTTTAGACTAATAGGAAGTGCCTTTTTGCCATCTGAAATCAGACTGACACTTATATCGGTTCCCTGAATATACTCCTGAACAATTATCCTTGAACCCGGCGGGAAAATCTCTTCCAGATCATAAGACAAATCGGCAATATCATTGATTACTACGATATTTTCACAGTCAACACCAATCAATGGCTTGATGATTAACTTGAGCGGAGTCAATGGGTCTTCGGATTGCCATTTTTCATGCAAATTTTCGATTGCCCTTTTCCAATATCCCTTTGGGTCTATCTTAAACTTAAATGACCTAGGCTGAGGGATTTCCATTGGAAGAGCGTTATAAGTTTCATATTTATTGGAAGTCTTGAAGCATGCCTCCGCTGAGGAGGTATATGTTTTTACATCATTTTCCTCCAATATTCTGGTTATATCGTATAGGACATTGCCGGTCTCTGCAGCAATGAAAATAGCATTTTTAAAGTCTGCCGCATTACCTTCAAGCCAATCCACAATATTTTCATCAATCAAAATAGGATTGACATTACTGAAATCCTTGACAATATCCTCATAGGATTTGTTAATCACCAAATCAACATTAAAGTCTGACAAGTCATCCAATAGTGCAAAAATCAATTCCTCCGCTTCGGAAATTATATTCTTTTCCTTTTCACCGGAAGCCGTAAAATACTCAAATACCAATATTGAATCATTTTCGTTTATCATAAGTAATCATCATACCTTTTAATTTTAAATCGTCAGCCGGAAAACGCATCTTCTCTCCATCAAATACCATATGAATTAAGGAGTCATTTTTATCTTCAAATTCAGCAACTGTAATGTCCTCATCGATTGCAGCCATTTTTCTTGTGAATGAAGCCATGATATCTTCAGGAGCCTTAATGTCAAGAAGTCCCTTTTCATAATACTCCTCAATTGCATCAACTGTCACTTTGGCCGAATCCCCCATACCGTATGGATTTGGAGCTTTTTTCATCCTGTCTGCAAATTCTCTGTCATTCAATATCCTATTTGCATTTTCCAAAATTAAATCCTTATCTGAACCGACAAGAATATTTCCGCCGGCAGCGACTGTTTCGGGGCGTTCGGTATTATATCTCAATGTAAGGGCAGGCACATCAAGTGTTATTGCCTCTTCCTGAAGACCTCCCGAATCGGTTAAGATTAAAGTTGACTTTGAAGTCAAAAGCAAAAAGTCAAGATACCCCAGTGGCTTTATTATATAAACATGGTCCAAATCGTTTAGCTCGTCGAACAAACCGAAGTTCACCAGCGTGTTTTTGGTTCTTGGATGAATCGGGAAAATGATGTTCATGTCGCTCAATTCCTTTAGGGCAGCGATAATGCTTGTAACCCTTTCCTTAACGTCAACATTTTCAGCACGGTGCATTGTCAATGTCAGGATATTGTCCATGTTCCCAATATCCAAGCCAGCCAGAGACTCATCTTCAAATCCTCTTTTTTCAGCTATCTCCAAGTGCCTGAAACAGGCATCAACTACAGTATTACCGGTAATGATTAGGTTTTCATGTGAAAAGCCTTCAGCAAGCAGATTGATTGCTGAGTCTTCTGTTGGAATGAAATACATCGCAGAAACGATATCCGCCACCCTGCGGTTTATCTCTTCAGGCATGGTCATGTCAAATGACCTGAGGCCCGCTTCAACATGGCCAACTGCAATATGCAACTTGCCGGCCACAAGAGCACCTGCAAGTACAGCATTGGTATCTCCCTGAACAAGCACAATATCCGGTTTTTCTTCAAGGAGCACTTCTTCAATGCCTTTCATCATCAATCCGGTCTGTTTTCCATGAGTGCCTGATCCAACATGAATATTATAATCCGGAGTTGGAATCTCCAAGTCCCTAAAGAAGTTATCGGACATTTCCTTGTCATAATGCTGGCCGGTATGTAAAACTATCTGGTCAATGCCCCTTCTTGATATCTCATCAATAATCGGAGCCATCTTAATAATTTCCGGCCTTGTTCCCAAAATTGTCGCTATTTTCATTTGTATCACGTTATGAAATCAATTAATTTGCAGTACTGAAATTACCAATCCACATTGAACAGAATACAAATCCAAAAGATGTAGAAACTGCAATTACCGCCACATTTAAAATGAACACACCAAATATGGAAGCAATATTAAATTCAACACTACTATCTCTCATATTAGCATAATATCCTCCCAATGTAGATATAAATGTCATTATGAACGAAATTAAAAAAACCCATTGAACAACAATAAACCAAAAATTCGGAATATCATGGTAAACTCCCAAATAGATGCCAATGGCAAATCCTATAATAATCTCAAAAATCATTATTTTTTCATTAATTTTTTGCACTTTATCCATAAATATCCTCACATTAATATTTGTGTAAATCATTTAAACTTTTTATCATTGATTCACGAATTGCATATTTTTTCTGTAAATTGCTGAGAGAATCAACCAAATCACGCCTAAATCGCTCACATGCATAATCATCATATGTGAATTTGATTCCTTCATATTGGATGTCCATCAGAATCAGATAGTCAGGTTCTGTGACCTTAATATAAGCCCTTGGCTCTTCAGGTTCGGGATTCAGCAGCCTTTCAACTTCATCCAAAGTCATCTTGCCAACTGCCACATCTATAAAAACCCTCATCATCTTCCTAACCATATTCCATAAAAATGACTCTCCATAAATATCAACAAATATCGGAGATAATGTATCATGGAGATTAGGAAATTCCCTTTTGTGATAATCATCCAAATTGACTTTCGTGATTTTAATATCATCAATTGTTCTTGTTGTTGTTTTTTGAAATCGTTTTGTGAAATTAGTGAAATTATGTGTGCCCTTAAAGACTTCAGCACACTCATTGAGCTTTTCAACATCCAAATCCTGGAAAAGCATATAGCGATACTGTCTCATTTGAGCATACCTGGGCTTAAAAGCATAACGAACAGGTGCACTTGCCAATATCTGAATATCATCAGACAGGGAATTGTTAATCTCATTTACCCGAACTTCCTTTTCAGACTGAAAACTGATTACATTGCCCAAACTGTGAACTCCAGCATCGGTTCTTCCGGCAATTCTGAATCGGGATTTTTTTAAATCATCAATGTAGTCAAGCTTGCGCAAATGATAGATTAACTCTTCTTCGACTGTTCTTAGATTAGGCTGTCTTTGAAAGCCGTGAAAATTAGTTCCGATATATCCAATTTTAAGTGCAGTTCGCTTCATCATTATAATATTTATTCTAATATAAAATAAGTTTTTAGTTACTATAGGGAGGAAAGCAAATAGCTTGATGAAAAGCTATTTGCCCAAATTATATGGCATACTATTGCGAGATAATCATGAAAAATGAAGATAATTAAAATTATTTTAAGTAGTTATATTGAGTTAATTTTAATTATCTAAATACTCTATGAGTAATATAATTAATAGTTATAGTAATACTTATTTAAAATTTGTCAAAAAGTATTACTGATTAAAATCCATAACAAACAAAAAAAAACAGCAATAAAATCGATGCCTACAATTATCAGCAATTTTTAGAAATCTAAAAGAAAAAATTAAAAAATATATCCCTTCAAATTATTCGAGTAATACTTTTATATTTTTAAAAAAATCCTTTAAAAACTTAAAGAGATAAGGCATTAATTTCTATTAAAAAAATAAAACTGTAAAATCAGTTTTTATAAAAAAAATTATTAATGAATGTGATACACTAAAAACAACCTAAAAAATGAAGGAAACTGAAGTATTACTTTCCTAAAAAAATAATACTGCACTTCAACTCAAATATTTTATCATATGAGTTGTCTCATCATAATCATCTTCTTCAATCGTGATTTCATAACCTGCAGATGTCCAAAATGGTATTCCGGACTCCAAGTATCTATGAGTATGAAGATATATCCTATCATATCCAACGCCTTTGGCAAATTCCTCCATAATGATTACTAATTTGCGAGCAATGCCGTGTCTTCTATAATTTTTATCCACCATCAATCTCCAAATACTTGCAGTATCCTCTTTGGAATAAATGCCTCTGAATAACTCATTATCAACATCATAGGCTCTGATAGCTGCAGTTGCAATAATTTCATCCCCCTCCAAGGCAATGTAAAAATTATTGGCAGGAGGCAAAAGATAATATTCGTCCATTCCATCAATATCATAATGGAATTTGGGAGTGGGGCCGATACCATAGACTTCCATAATCTGTCCATATAGAAAGTCCTTAACCGCCCTTATCTCATCAGGATTATTTTTAACTTCCCTAAACACAATATTCATAATATCACCCTAATCTAAAAAAAGAAATGAAAAAGAGAAACAGTATGTTTCCCTTATTCCTGTGCAGTCTCAGGATTGAGTAATTTTTCGACATTTTCCCCAATAAAGTCAAACAGCAATACAACAATTAATAATGACATACCAGGATAAAATGCCAACCACCAATAACCAGAGGATAGATAATGCATTGATTCAGCCAAAATTACACCAATTGCCGGTTCATGTGGAGGCAAACCAAATCCTAAAAATGTAATTGCCGCTTCGTGCATGATTGCATGAGGAAACATTAAAATAACTCCAACAATGATTTGAGATATAATCAAAGGCAAAATATGTTTTGTAGCAACCCATATTTTTGATTTGCCCAGGTTTTCAGCTAAATGAATGTATTCCTTGGTTTTAATTTCCTTAACTTCAGATCTTAAAACCCTTGCAAGAGGAGTCCAATGAGTCAGACCAACACCCATAATAACCCCAAATACTCCTCCACCAAACATGATGGAAATAAGGATGATTAAAAGGATATGAGGTATTGAACCGAACAAATCAATAATTCCGGCCACGGTTTCATCTGCAATCTTATTGAAACTTGAAAACAATCCTAAAATTATAGAAATAATTGTACTTACAGCAGATGCGATAAAACCTACCATGATACTTAATCCAAGCCCTGCAATTGTACGCTGAAACATGTCTCTTCCCATCCAATCTGTTCCGAAAATATGTTCTAAAGAGGGCATTTGATTTGCGCTAATAAAGCTTGTCGGAATATCTCTCATAAAATAGCCTGAAACAAATATGGTCACAATAACCAATGCGGAAAGTATGATAATGACAAGAGTTTTTGTTCTGAGATTAGCAGGGTATAAAAACCATTGCTTTTTATCATCAGTTTTCCTTTTCTTAATCATTAAATTCACTCTCCTTAATTCTTGGATCAATTAGGTAATAAGAGATATCAGCAAGTAGATTTCCAACAAATACAAATACTGCACTGAATACTACAATTCCTAAAAACAGAGGAACATCATTTTGAAGACCGGCAGCTACAGCCGTTTGACCGATTCCAGGATATGAAAATACCTGTTCTACCAAAACAGCCCCTCCAAACAATTCACTGAATGATAAAAATTGTAATGTTATCGCAGGCAACAATATATTTCTTATTCCATGATTTTTTACTAAATCCCAACCTTTTTCACCTCTTGATTTAGCGAATAATACATAATCAGAGGATAGAACTTGAATCAATTCGTTACGAGTATACATGGCAATCGGCGCCAAACCGACCAAACTCAATGTTAAAGTAGGAAGAACAAGTCTAGACGCCCATTCCATAAATGTTGCATCAGTACTTTTAACTCCAATAGGAACACCGAATCCAATCGGGAACAATCCTAAATAAACAGCAAAAATCATTAAAATAAGCATACCTACCCAAAATGAAGGTGCAGACTGAATTGCATAACAGTAAACCTTAACCGCTTTGTCAATCCATGAACCTTTATTTTTACCGGCTACAACTCCTAATAAAAATCCCAATACTCCGCTTAACAACCATGAAATCGCCATCAATACAATTGATGCTAAAAATTTATCAATGATGACATCCATCACCGGCATACGATAAATTAAGGAAGTTCCAAGATTTCCTTGAGCCAAATCAATTAGCCAGTGATAAATTTTTGTAGTTAATGGAACATTAGTGCCAAAATATTGATGTAAAATTTGTCTTTGTGCTTCTGATACTGCAGCTCCCTTCAAATAAGCATTAACCGGATCAATAGGGGATAAATCTAATAATACGAAACTGAATATTGCAACAGCAATCATCAAAATTATGAAACGTATTAACTTGTAACTAAAAAATTTAATTAATTTTTGTTTATTCAATGAAAATAACCCCCTTAAATTTTAAAAAAAATAAAAAAAGGAAAAAATGTTTAAGCTGTGGAATTGGTTCTAGTCCAATCACAGATATTAATTAAAACATCGTTTCCTAAACCATCAGGTTGTTCACCAATGTCAATTCCATTTTTAATGAAATAGTTGTAGTCGTAGTTTACGAGCCATGCGAATGGAGCGTCACCAGCAGGACCCCAACCTCCACCATTAACAAGAGCGGATTCAGACCATAATTTGTCAGCAGCATTGAAATCATTTGAATGCATTGCATCTTCCATCAATTTATCGGAATCAGTGTTGTTATATAAACCAGGGTTCATATAGAATTCATCAGCATCTTTGCTGTGGTATTGCTGATAGATGGATTTATATGGATCAGGAGAGGTTTGTTGCATTAATGCAGCTGAGCTATACATGTTTGCATAGATGGTATCCCAATCAGCACCTTTAAGATTTACTTCAATTCCAATTTCTTTTGCTTGTTCGGCAAATACTGTGGATAGAGATTGTCTGTCAAGATAATCTGGTGGATAGTATAAATCAAATGATGCTTTTACTCCATCTTTTTCAACGATACCATCACCATCAGTATCTTTCCATCCGCCTTCTTTCAAGATACGTTTTGCATCATCAATGTTTCCGTCTTTAACTTTTGAAGCATTATTTGCGTAATCTCTTGTGTCGACGCTTGTGTATTCAGGAGTTGCATGTCCTGCAAATACTTCATCACACATTTTTTGACGGTCCACACCGACATTTAATGCTTGTCTGATTGCTTTATCAGCAGTTACATTGTTACCAATTTTCCAACCGCTTTCATTAGTTACATTACCAGTGTCTTTAAGATAAGGGAAGGATACTCCTTGTGCCCTACCTGCAGATTTTTCAACAAATTGATATCCGTCAACACTTTGGTTTAATGCAGAAGTTGCCACTGGGACTACATCTACTTGACCTGATTTGGCGAGTTCCAACCAGGTTGATTCTTCAGGGAATAATAAGGTAATTTGAGTAAAGAATGGTTTGTCACCATAGTAGTTATCATTAACTTTGAAAATAGCTTGTTGACCTTTATCCCAATGGTCTAATACATAAGGTCCAGTACCAATAGGGTTTTCACCATAAGTGTTGTTGTCATACTCTTCAGGAACAATACCAACATATCTTAAATCATAGATAAATGTTGATCTAGGTTCAACCAAAGTAAATTCAACACAAGTATCATTTTTAGCAGTTACTTTCTCAAGATTTGTTAAATCCAAATCAGTTTCAGTTTTTTTTGCAGTGTTGAATGTAGTTTCTACATCTTTTGCATTGAAAGTTGAATTGTCTGAGAATTTAACGTCATTTCTTAAATTTACAGTCCATGTTTTTCCATCTCCACTGATAGAATAACCAGTAGCTAAATCTGGAACTATTTCTCCATTCTTATCTGTCTTAAATAAACAACTTTGTACTAAAGGATTATAATTTTGGTGCCCACATCCCCAACCGGTAAGCGGATCAAAACCAGATTTCGGTTCTTTAATGTTACTGTGTGCTGCAACTGTCAAATGTGTCGGGTCATTATCAGTTGACCCTCCCATTAATGCAAATGCAGCGACAGCAATAACAATAATTGCTGCAACAGCACCAATAATCATCATCGTCTTTTTTTCCATAATTTTCACCATATAAAAATTCTATATTAAAACAATAGTAATACTTTTCAATCAATAAATGCTCAATAAGTAATACTTTAATAAATTATTTTAATATTAGTAATATATATGACACATTTATATAAAAACATATTTATTACTTTTAAGTTTTATTTGAAAAATTATAAAAAATATAAAAAAAGTAATACCAAATGAACTAGAAGAACAAAATAATATTACTGAATTGCATAAATAAAAAAATTAAGAATGCAAAAAATAGATAACTGACGGTATAAAATCATACCAAAAGTATTACTTAAATACATTTAAATATGATTATGGTAAAATATTTGTCCATGAATTTATCCTCAAAACTTAAAAAATATTTAAAGAAAAAAGGTGCAAGCAAAGTGGGCTTTGCAGACATCACCAACTTTACGCCAAAGCCAGGATTAAATTCAGGTGTTATTTTTTATATCACTTATCCCAAAGAAATAATCAGAAATATGCAGAATGCACCAACACATGAATATCTTGAGGAATTGATTAGTTTAAATGCACGACTGGATGCACTGGGGATGGAATGTGAAGGATTCCTAATAGATAAAGGATATGATGCATATGCCCAAACAAAAAAGAGATTGGGAACCGATTTTGGTGAGTTCAATTCCTTTGAATTGCCCCACAAAACAATAGCTACTCGTGCAGGACTCGGCTGGATTGGAAAGTCCGCATTATTTACAACATTGAAATTTGGATCAGCATTAAGAATGTCTTCAGTTTTAACAAATGCTCCTTTAGATTATGGAACACCTATCCTCAAATCAAAATGCGGAAAATGCGAATCATGCAAGGATGCATGTCTTGGAGGAGCAATAAGCGGCAAGGAATGGAATTACAAAATGAAAAGAAATGAATTTTATGATGACCGAAAGTGTGAAAAATATGCGCTGAAAGTTTCAGAAGAAAATTTGGGAAAAGCAGATACAGTATGCGGAAAATGTATTTTCGCATGCCCACATACACAAAGATACATTAAACGATTATAGTTTTACGGCATATCTGAAATCATGTGCCTGAGGATTGATTTCCAATTCCTGAATTTGCTTATCCATATGGACTGTCAGCAATTCATCATTGGAATCCAGGGAAACAACAAAACCCATTTTTGTCCAAAATTCCAAAGCCCCTGGAAGATTTTTATGAGTATGCAAATATATATTATCGTATTCAGCATCATTTGCAAAATTTTCAGCAATATAAAACATCTTTGATGCCAGACCACAACGTCTGCATCTCTCATCAACAAACAGTCTCCATATGCTGGAGGTAGTATCCATTGAATAAAGATGTCTGAATTGAGGAAAATCCTTATCATATGCTCTTATACCAATTGTTGCAATAATCTCGCCAGTTTCTAAATATGCAACAAAGAAATTATTCCTTTCGGGATTAATATAGTATTCATCCAATCTTACAATGTCTTGATGCCATTCTGGAACATAGTCATATCCAAATTCCTTTTTTATCATCTTAAATAAAAATGTCTGAACATCCTCAATTTGTTTAGAATCATTGCTCAATTCTTTAATTATCACATTCATGGACAACACCAAAGATTATAAGTATTACAAAAAATGCTAAATTTATGTAATTAGTAATACTTTTTAGTAATTTTTGAATAACTTTAATATTGATAAAGTATAAATTAGTATATAAAATTTGTCATTTGAAATCCAAAGGTGGTTTAATGGAAAAATTATTAGATGTAGAAAATGTTTCAATTTCATTTATTCAATATACCAAAGGATTAAATCAAAGAGATTTAAAAGTCATAACTGATTTAACCTTAGATATATCTGAAGGAGAAATTTTAGCTGTATTAGGTTCAAGTGGATCAGGAAAAAGTTTACTTGCACATGCAATATTTGGAATTTTGCCAGAAAATGCAAACCTCAACGGAAAAATAAAATTCAAAGGAAAAGAATTATCCCAAGAGGATAAAGAGGAAATTAGAGGAAAAGATATTGTGCTCGTACCCCAATCAGTAAATTTTTTAGATCCATTAATGAAAATTTCAGACCAAGCCATAGGACATGTTGAATCCGATGCAGAGAAAAAAGAAAAGAAGGCCAAACAGAGGGAAATCTTTGAACATTATAACCTCGGTCCCGAAGTAGATGATATGTATCCATTCCAATTATCTGGAGGAATGGCAAGGAGAGTACTCGTTTCAACAGCACTATTATCCGATCCAAAACTTGTTGTGGCAGATGAGCCAACACCCGGACTCGATGAAAAAACAGTAGAAGAAACATTAAATCACTTTAAACATATGAAAGAAGACGGAATAGGAGTGCTCTTAATCACACACGACATTCATGCAGCACTTGAAGTAGCTGATAGAATCGGAATATTTTACTCAGGCTATGTTATTGAAATTGCTGAAAACAAAGACTTTTCAGGAGATGGGGAAAACCTGTTACATCCATACACAAAATCATTGTACAAGGCACTGCCTGCAAATGGTTTTGAACTTACAAAAGGACACCAGCCATTGCATGGAGAAATCCAAGATGGATGTCCATATTATGACAGGTGCGAAATGAGATTTGACAGATGCAGGGATGAACGACCACAACTTATCGACATAGGAAATAAAAAAGTCAGATGTTTTAAATATGAAGAAGGTGCATAACATGATACTTAAAGGAAGCAACATTTCATTTAAATATCCTTCAGCTAAAGAATACCTATTAAAGGACATCAACATAGAGATAGACGGCAGCAAAATCACAGGTTTGGTTGGAGACAGCGGAAGCGGAAAATCAACATTATGTAAAATACTTTCAGGATACATTACCAAATTTGAAGGAGAAGTTACATTAGATGGTAAAAAATTACCCAAAAAAGGATTTAAACCTGTACAATTAATTTACCAACATCCAGAAAAAGTTATGAATCCCAAATGGAAAATGAAACAGGTTTTAGAAGAATCCTGGGACGTGCCAGACGAACTATTATCCGAATTCGGTATTCAAAAAAGTTGGTTAACAAGATTTCCACAAGAACTTTCAGGCGGAGAACTTCAAAGATTTTCAGTCATCAGGTCTTTGAATCCAAATACAAAGTTCCTGATAGCAGATGAAATGACAACCATGCTTGACGCAATAACCCAAGTGCAAATTTTAACCTCCGTTATAGACATAGTTAAGGAAAGAAAGATGGGAATATTGCTTGTAAGTCACGATATGCCATTAGTTGATAAAATATGTGACGAAGTAATTTACTTTAAGGATATTAATGGTGTCTAATCATTAATATTCATCAATTTTTTAATCTGCCAATCCGCCCAAAGCATTGTAATATTATTTGAAACAATTTCGCCCAAGACAATGCCCATCCAAGCCCCCCATACACCATAACCTATATAAACACCAAACAAAACCGCAAAAAATATCGTAAATCCTGTTTCTCTCATTATTGTCTGAAACATTGCAGTCAATCCTTTACCAATACCCTGGAAAACATAGGTTGAAGCCACACCAACCGCCATTGTAGGATAATAAATCACAATCCAAGCAAGAAATACAGTCAGTTCAGAAGCGATTCTTGCACTGCTTCCGGATGATGTGAAAACTGATGCAATATCCCCTGCAAATAGATTTGTTAAAATCATTACAATAACTGCAATGACTATCGAAACTTTCATGGCATACCTATGAGCAATCTGAATGTTCTTATAGTTTTTTGCACCATAATTTGCAGCAATAATACTTATTAAAGCTGTTCCAATAGCTAAAAGAGGAGTTGTCCCGATTGTGACTATTCGCCAGCCTGTTGAATAAACAGCAACAGAATCTGTCGAGCCCACATAGGCTAAAAGTGCCGAGAAAACTGCCGCAAAGAATGCATTGTTCAGAAGCTGAATGCTGGCAGGAATGCCGACTTTAACAATATCAGTTGAAATTTCCTTTTTGAACTTGAAATTAATCATATTAGGTCTCAAATAAGTGTCTCTTTTAAAATAAAACCAATAGAGCAAAATTAAAATTACAAATAAAGAGGATATTATTGTAGCTATTGCTGCTCCTTTAACTCCCAAATTCAAATAATAAATAAAAATCGGGTCCAAAATCATATTTAAAATGGCTGATACAATCATGGCATACATTGGGCGGGTAGTATCCCCTTCACCTCTAAAAATACCATATAATGCATTTGAAAAGATTATGAAAACAGATCCTAATATGATTATCACTCCATAATCCGTCGCATAACCGATAGTTTGACCTGCACCCATTGCATTTAGAATCGGATTTAACAAGACCAATAAGGCCATAGTTAAAATCAGCGAAACAATTATATCCAAAATTATTGAATGAACAGAAGCATTATCCGCCTTTGGCTTATTTTCTTCACCGAGATATTTAGATATTGCAAAGGCTGCCCCGGAACCTAAACCATTCCCAAAGCCAACTAAAATCATAAATATTGGTGTGAAAAATCCAACACCTGCAAGAGCATCGGCGCCAAGACCGGAAACCCACACGGCATCAATTAGATTATAAAAACTGGTTATAAGCAATGAAACAATCAAAGGAATGGACATCTTTATTAATGCTCTTTTAGGGTTTTGAAGCATAATGTCTACACTATTTGATGAATCATTACTTAACATAAGTTAATATTAAAATTTTTTAAATATATATCTTTAATTATTCAGCTGTTCGAATCTTTAAACAAGACAAAGTAAAAAAAAATAAGTTGTTGCAAAATTTGCAACAACACAAAAAAGGGAAAAAGAAGATGATTTTGAAAAATGAAATAAATAATATGCTCAAATGAGCAAATTAGATTTAAAGATTATTTATTTCATCAAAATATAAAATATCATCACATATTACTTCAAGCAATTCAGGGTCATGACTGACCGCCAATATTCCAATGTTATTGGCTTTAGCATGATTTATCAGCTTTTCCCATATCTGCACCTGTGTAACTGCATCAAGCATAGTGGAAATCTCATCTGCAATGATGAATTTTGTTTCGGGATTGATTGCCCTCAATATGCTAAAACGCTGCAATTCTCCTCCGGAAAGCTCATTAGGCCAACGGGTCAACCATTGATCTTTAAGGCCAAATGTATCTCTCAACTCTTTAGGAGGAGTCCATGATTCATTTAATACCTTTTCCATTTTCCATTTTGGATTCATTGTTTTTTCCGGATGTTGAAAAATCAATTGAACAGGATAAAAACCCTTATCCGGAATTTTATTGCCGTCCAAGGTTACTTCTCCAGAATAATGAGTGATATAACCCGCTAATATTTTACATAATGTAGATTTGCCGCTACCGCTATCACCCATCAAACCGATTATTTGATTGCTGTCGACAGATATGGAAAAATCCTTCAATATCTGCCTTTTCTTATTATATGAAAAAGAAATGTTATTTGCCTTAAGCTCCATCGTTAGCCCCCTTGAAATTGAAACATCTAATCATTATTCCATCATGCTCAACCAGTTCAGGCTTATTATCCTTACACTTATCCAAACGGATTGGACAATTTTCCCAATAAGGACATCCCGGAAGGTCTTCCAATGGCTGAACACCTTCAGTTAATTGGAACCCATTTCGTGGTAAAGAATTAATTAAAGCTTTGGTATAAGGATGCAAAACGTTATCCACATTTTTGAAGTTTTCTACAGTGTTTATTTCAATAACATAACCCGAATAGAATATTGCAATCCTGTCCGCAGTTTTTAAAGCAACATCAATCTCGTGAGTAATCAGCAAAACACCTTTACCCTGCTCTCTCAAATTTTTTATATCCTCAATGGTTTCCTTGACACTCTTTGCATCAAGACCAGGTGTTGGTTCATCAGCAATTAACAAATTAGGATTGCCAATTAATGCAGTGGACAACAATACTTTTCTTGCCATTCCTCCAGACAATTCAAAAGGATATAAATCATCCACACTTTCATCCAAACCATATTTGCTGAAGATTTCCCTTTGTCTTATCTTTTTCTCATCATGCTCCTTTTCATTCTTGCATTCCCCGATTGCCTGTTCGGACACTTTCATAAGAGGGTCCAGGAAATTCACAGATTGGGGAATAAGGCAAATTTCTTTTCCCCTTAATTTTTCCTTCAAATCCTGGTCCAAAACATTTCCGTTATACCTAATTTCTCCAGTCACATGAGAGTTATAAGGCAGAATCCCTAAGATTGAATGTGCCAAAAGACTTTTACCCGAACCGCTGGAACCCAAAACCGCAACAATTTCGCTTTCGCCGACATCAATTGTCAAATCAGATATTACTTTTGTATCATGCCTATTCAATCCTTGAACATACTGTGTAAAAGATATTGATAAATAATTTACTTCCAATAATTTTCCCATAATATCACCACCTAGTTATTTGCCTGCGAAGGATCAAATAATCGTTTTAAATTATCTCCAATAATATCAAACAGCAGCACAACAATCAACAATGCCAGTCCAGGGAAGAATGCCAACCACCAAGCTCCCATTGCAAGGTAGGTCATTGATTCGGATAAAATTATACCGATTGCAGGCTCATGAGGTGACAAACCGAAACCTAGGAATGTTACACTTGATTCGTGCATGATTGCATGTGGGAAAACAAGCAATGTCCCTACAAATATCTGAGACAATACCAGAGGCAAAATATGTTCCTTTGCAATCCATAATTTGCCCTTACCGAATCTTTTAGACAGAGAAACATATTCGGAAGTGTTTATCTGCAATACTTCAGCCCTAAGCACCCTTGTTAAATTAACCCAATGTGAAAATGCAACAGCCATGATTACACCAAATGCCCCTTTTCCCAATGCGATAGATATCATCATAATCAATAGGATATGGGGAATTGATGCAAACAAATCAATCAGCCATGATACAAATTCATCACAGTATTTATTGACGCTTGCAAGAAATGCTAAAAGGGTAGCTATGATACTGGAAATTATGGATGCTCCAATACCTATTATGATACTTAAGCTTAAACCTTTAAGAGTCCTGATGAACATGTCCCTTCCCATCCAGTCAGTACCGAAAATATGGTCAAATGACGGAGGCCGCATCTTGATACTGAAATCTGTTGGTAAATTGGCATCAATCATCATTCCACTAATGAAAATGACAGCTAAAAGCAATCCTGTGAGTGCAATAGTCAGCAGGGTCTTTTGCCTTAAGTTCAAAGAACTGAAGAGTCCCCGATTATACCATGGAGTATCACTCATCGTCTTCACCTCTCAATCTTGGGTCGACATACTCATAAATCATATCTGCAATTAGATTTCCTACAAATACGAAAATGGTACTGATAATAACAACACCCAACAGCAGTGGAACGTCAGACCTCAGTCCCGCTGCTACGGTTGCCTGACCGATACCGGGATAGGCAAATACCTGTTCAACAAGAATAGTTCCGCCGAACAATTCATTGAATGACATGAACTGTATTGTAATTGCAGGAAGCAAGATATTTCTTATTCCATGATTCTTAATTATGCCCCAGAAACTTTCTCCTCTTGCTTTTGCAAATAATACATAATCGCTTTGCTTAACGCTGATGAGCTTATCCCTTGTAAACATTGTAATGGAGGCGATTCCAACAATACTTAATGTGATTGCAGGTAAAATCAATCTATATAACCATTGCCAAAATGTTACCGTATCGGACAACTGGCCGATTGGAACTGAAAGTCCAATAGGGAACCATCCCAAATATACTGAAAAAACCATTAAAAGCACTAATCCTATCCAAAATGTAGGTGTTGACTGCAGGATATAACAATAAGTTTTAATAGCCTTATCTATCCAGGTACCCTCTTTTGCACCTGCAAGAACTCCTAAACCAAAACCGACAATGGCAGATATGATCCAGGAAACCGCCATAAGAATGAATGATGCTGTGAATTTTTGCATGATAACTTCAGTTACGGGCACCCTATAAATTAATGAAAAGCCCATGCTTCCGGAAGCTAAAGTCGAAAGCCAACCAAATACCCGATCACCTAAAGACAGATTTGTTCCCCAATATTCCCCCATGATTGCCAATTGTTCCTGACTGACAATTCTTTGCCCAAGATAAGCTTTAACAGGGTCGATTGGAGATAATTGAATCATTATAAAACTGATTGCTGCAATAACAATTAATAAAATTAGTAATCTAATAGCCTTATATCCTAAAAATTTAGCTAATTTTTTATTGTTAATTTTAACCATCTCATATAAATTTGTTTTCAAAAAAAAGAATTAAAAAAATGATTTATAAAAATAAACCATTTTAATAATTAATTATGCTTGAGTTTCGTTGACACGTTTCCAATCGTAGATGTTACCCCATATGTCTCCACCGTGTGGATAAATGAGGTGAGTGCTGTTGGAAATGTCCAAGTCATCACTTACGAAGTAAGTGTAATCTACAGATCCAATCCATAGGTATGGATATTTGGATGTAGCCTGTTGAGCTGCTTGAGACCAGGTGCTGTATGAAGCGTTTAAGTCTTGAGCCATAGCCGCATCGATTAATGCATCTACCGCACTCTCGTTAAGGCCTTCTGGATTATCATAACTTGTATATGCAACTCTTGAATCATACTGATGTTCGATTTCAAACGGATCTGCTGAACCGAATCCCCATACAACTCCTTGGGAGTATATGTTAGGGTCGATGTCGTCCCAGCTTCCTCCTACCGGAGTAATGTCAATTCCTATTTCTTTAGCTTGTTCTGAAACAGCCACTGCAATTGCCTGTCTTTCAGTTGCTTTTGAGTTGTAGTATACTGAAAATGCTGCAGGAGTTCCATTTTTCTCTACAATTCCATCACCGTTTGTATCTTTCCATCCTGCATTTGAGAGGATTTCTTTTGCTTGGTTAACGTTACCGTCTTTGAAAGTGGAATTGAACGCCCAAGGCAATTGACTTGCCACACCATTGTATGACACATTACCATATCCATTGAATGCGCCATCCAACAATGATTGTCTGTTAATACCAACGTTCAATGCTTCCCTGACAGCAGGGTCGCCAGTTACATTGTTACCGATAGTGACATTGTCTTCACTTACTTTTCCTGTATCCATTTCAGTAGGTAATGAAATTCCACGTACGTCAATAGAATCGAAGTATTCCATGTGATATCCTTTTACAGATTCATTTGCATATGCAAGTTGTACTTCAGCAATGTCAACATCACCGTTTTTAACTGCCGCAAATGCTGCATCAGGATCTAAGAATAGGTTGGTTATTTTTTCGAAGTATGGTTCTTTTCCATAGTAGTCAGGGTTTTTCTCTAAGATAAATTGTTGTCCTTTATCCCATTGAGCCAGTTTATAAGGTCCTGATCCTATTGGATTTTGACCATATGTTTCGTTGTTGTAACCTGCTTCCGGTACGATACCGACATCAGTCAATTTGTTGATGAAAGTTGAATCAGATTTATTGAGAGTGAATACTACTTTATTTCCATCAGCCTTGGCTTCATTCATGGAACTTAAATCTGCTCCTTCACCCATTTCTTTTGCAGTGTTGTATGAAAATGCCACATCTTTTGCGGTTAATTTTGAACCGTCAGTGAAATTGACATCATCACGAATAGTCACAGTGTATTTTTTATAGTTATCAGATATTTTGTAATCTGTCGCCAAATCATTTACGAAATTATTGTCCTTATCCCTTTTGAGAATTGTACTTTGTATAAGAGGTTCTGTTCCGGAATCATGGTATCCCCAACCGTGCATTGGGTCGAAACCAAATTCAGGCTCTTCTCCATGAGCAGCAACACAAGCTACCAATTCATTAGGAGCATGATGTGTGTTCCCGCCTCCCAAAACAACTGCACCAATACCGACTATTGCGATAATGGCCACAACTGCACCGATAATATATTTTGTTTCCATTTTATTTTCCTCATTAAAAATTAAATCTAAAGTAATATCAACCGAGTATTACTTTTTTATAAATTATTAATTAATTAGTAATACTTATTAAATAAAAGATATTACAATTAATATTTTCAGAAAAAGAACTATTTAAAAATTTCTATAAAATCAATCCGAACTTAAAAATAGTATTAATTATTTGAGAATTAACGCTTAAAAGTATTACATTTTGAAAATATTGCTTAAAAAATCTAAAAAAAGAAGGTTTAAAAAAAAAATAGTGATTAGAATAGTGGATCTTTCACCATTCCAATTCTAAATGAATTCAGGATAACAAACAATGTTAAACCTAAATCCCCAAATCCGACAGACATCATCAGTGTGATAATTCCTAAAACAGCCAAGATTACACATAATAATTTGACTGCTATAGCCAGAGTGATGTTCTGTTTGATAATGCCCATTGTCTTATGGCTTAAAGCCAACAAATACGGTAGTTTTGAAATATCATCCTGCATCAAAGCAACATCAGCGGTTTCAATGGCCACATCAGAACCTGCCGCACCCATTGCAATACCTATATTTGCACGTGCAAGGGCAGGCGCATCGTTTATGCCGTCACCAACCATGGCAACATCACCAAACTTGTTTCTGATGGCATCCAAGATGTTCAACTTGTCTTCAGGAAGCAGATTGGAGAAAACATGCTGGATTCCAATCTCTTCAGCAACTTTTGTGGCCGCCATCTTATTATCACCAGTGAGCATTACAGTTTCTACACCTTTTGCCTTTAAATCGGCAATAACTTCAGAAGCATTTGACCTGATTTTATCGGATACTGTAATCATACCCATTACATTTTTAGCATTACCAACAAAGACTATTGTTTTTCCTTCAGATGAAAAACTATTAATCTCATCTCTTGATATCTCAAATGAGCTTCCTTCAATTAAGGACTCATTAGCGGCATAAAATTGTTCGCCTTTGATGTTTGCAACAATTCCCTTGCCTGGAACGTTTTTAAACTCATCCACACTGTCAAAAATGATATCGTTTTCATCGGCATAGTTTACAATAGCCTGAGCAATCGGGTGAGAAGACTGGAATTCCATTGCTGCCGCAATTCTGACAATTTCCTCTTCCGAATAAGTTTCATCCAATACTTTAACATCACTCAATGCCAATTTTCCTTCTGTTAAAGTACCTGTTTTATCAAAGATTACTGCCTTGATATTACGCATCTCTTCAACATAGGTACTGCCTTTAATGATAACACCGTTTCTAGTGGCAGAAGTGATAGCAGAAACCATTCCAACAGGTGTTGAAATTAAAAATGCACAAGGACATGAAATTACCAGAAGTGAAAGAGCCTTATAAACCCAATCAACCAGTGGCTGGCCCAATAGGAATGGCGGGATAACTGCAATGCAAATCGCAGCAACCATCATGATTGGAGTATAATATTTGGCCACCTTTTCAACCATAGTTTCAGTTTCAGACCTGTTGAGCTGTGATCTTTTGACCAATGTTACGATTTTTGAGATGACTGAATCCTTAGCCGCTTTGGTCACTTCGATTTCCAGATATCCCTCTTCATTAACAGTACCTGAAAATACCTCATCACCAACTTCCTTTAAAACAGGCACACTTTCACCAGTAATGGAAGCCTGATTGATTGATGAAGAACCTGAAACAACTTTTCCATCCAAAGGAACCTTATCTCCAGGCTTTACAATGACAATGTCACCGACTTCAACTTCATCAACATGTTTTATCTCTTCCCTATCTCCAACTTTAACCCTTGCGTTATCCGGAGCTATTTCAACCAATGACTTGATTGAACGTTTTGCCCTGTGTTCGGCATAGTCTTCTAAGAATTCTGCAATATAATAAAGGAAGGTTACTGCGGCACCTTCTTCAGGATGACCTATGATAAATGATGCAACACAAGCGATACACATCAGAATTGCAGGGCCGACAGTGTGCCTATTGACCAATGATTTATATGCCAAAATAGCTATCTCATAACCTGCAATGGCAGCACCAATCATATAAGTGATAGTTACAACAGTAGGGCTGAATGATAACCATTCAAAAACATGGCCTAAAACAAACAGAATACCGCTTGAAACAATGATTTGTATAGGCCTGTTCGCAATTAATGGCTTTCCTTCCGCCAACAGCTCATCATCACCATGGGAATGTTCATGTCCATGGTCATCATCATCTGCACAATCCGGACAACCACATAAGCTAAATTCAACATCTTCATCATGGTTATGGTCATGACAACCACAATCATCATCAGTACAAACCTGATTTTCATCATGATGATGCTCGTGATCATGCCCATGCTCATGTCCATGGTGATGCTCGTGACCGTGCTCATGGTCGTGATGATGCTCATGATGATGCTCATGACCGTGCTCATGCTCATGATGATGTTCGTGATCATGGCCATCATCATCTGCACAATCTGGACAGCCGCAAAGGCTTATGTCAACATCCTCATCATAATCAATTTCTTCACGATGGTCATGTACGCTTAAATCAGTTTTTTCTTGATAATCTCTTAGCAACTTCTTATCATAATGATCGGGATTTTCACAGTGAATCTCATCACAGTTCGGATCCAAACAGATGTAGTTAAAATGTTCCGGATTGTGACAGTTTTCGTCGTCACAATCTGCATCATAACATCTATTTTCTTCCATTTTATCACCAATTAAAAATTATTCTAATATATGTTCCAATCCCACTTTGTAAATCATTTCTATGTGAAGGTCTGTGAGCGAATATCTTGCCATCTTACCCTCTTTTTGGTATTTGACAATATTATTTGCACGCAATATTCTCAATTGATTTGAAACTGTTGTTTGGTTTAAATCAAGTGCTTCACAAATATCACAAACACACAAATCTTCAATACTAAGCAGGGAAATAATTTTTAATCTTGTCGGATTTCCAAATATTTTGAAAAATTCTGATAGCTCAGCGAATTCAGCTTCGTCAGGTATGCGTTCTCTTACACGGCCAACAACATCCTCATGAGAGTTGAAGACTTCACACATATCATCGTTTTCGTTTTCAAGATTATTTTTTTTCATTTCCATCACATATATTATATATTTACATATTATGATATGTTTATGTATTTAAATGTTGTCATATCATGATATCGTGATATGTTAATCTAAAAAAATAAATGTGTTATTTTTTAACAACACCCGTCAATGTTCCGTCAATGACACAGTCAAAATCTATCTTTTCCAGCCAGCCTGCTTTGGCGAACATGTCCATGAAGCAAACGCCGATTAAAAGACCATCATCTTTTAGGATGCTATTGACCAAAGCCTTTACATCTTCTGTATCAACATCATATTTCGGCATTGACAATCCGCCCAGCAATACGACTGCATCGGAATCATTCGGATTTGAAACCTCATCATTCAAGACCATTGCATAATCTTTGGCTTCAAACTGATGGCAGTCATCTGCATCCAGCAACGGAATGAAATAGGTTTGCCTATCCCTTACGACATAAGCCAACAGTTCGGCAAATGGAGTGCAGACTCCTGGAGACCCCACAAATGTTATCTTTTGTGAGTCTCCGACTTCATTTTTGAATGACACGAGCTGTCCTGTAATTCCCTTCCAATCATTTACATTTTCCATATTTTATCACCTTAAATCATAAATTAGTAAGAATGCCCTAAATGGTGAAGCTTCCTTCAAAGACCTTATTTTTCAAGTCTTCATGAGGTCTGTCACGACTGAATTCGAATGTTTCTGGATTTGCAACATACATGTGCGCCAGTGCAATTCCAATGTCGACCTGATTCCATGCATCCATCTTCTTATTCAAGCGTATTCTGCGCTTATTCCTGTATACATTATAGCTGCCGTCATCATTGTGGGTGAAATACCAAGTCTGAGAATTTGCAGCAGAGGGAGCATATCTTGCAGGCATCAGCCTGTCATCACGCGTGTCTGAAATCTCACATATTATTTTCCTTTCAAACTGAGAGAGTTCTCTATAGATTTCGCCTTGTGGCCTACCGAACATCATCAAAATTACAAAATCCTGTTCAGGATTAGGATTTTCATAATTTTTAGGACTTCCGGCACCTATCCAGCAGGACCCGATTCCATTGCTTTGAAGATACAAATCAACCTGCTGAAATATGAAACCGATATTCTGCAGGTAATTTTCCTTACTTTCTGAAAATATCAACAAATAATGAGGAGATTTGAATCTCTGAAGCATTCTGACGTTTTCAGATCCGACAATATCATAGCTCCATTTGATGTTGGGATTCAAGACCCTGGTATTGTCAATGAATGTCCTTAATCCATCCAATGTCTTTGAGTCCAATGGAGTCTTATCATACTTTCTGATAGACTGCCTTTTGTATATCGCTTCCTTTAAATCCATATTATCAACAATCATGATTAATCAATATCGAAATATCTTAAAGAAGAATACATTTGAAAAAAATAAAAAGAGAAAGTAATTGGCGAAGCAATTACTTTTTGACTACCAATTTTGATTTAGCGGTCTCATTTTTGTAGCGGACCACCATCTTGTATGTTTTGCCTAAACTGAGCTTGACAACATTCTTCTTAAAGGTAAGTTTCACTATTTTGTTACTGAGCATCTTAACAGACAAGGTAATTTTTGCTATACCCTTCTTGTTGGTTTTTACGGCGAATATTTTACCTTTAAACTTGAAGGAAACCTTTTTGCCAGCAATTGCTTTTCCGTTACTCCATTTGAGAGTTGCCTTTAGGACCAATTTTTTAGCAGTCTTTTTGACTGTAAATGACTTTTTGGCCTTTAGGGTGTTTTTGACCTTAAGTGTCTTTGTGACAGTGGTTCCCTTAAATGTTGAAGTAATGGCATAAGTCTTCGGCATCAGCCTGATTGGCAATGTAGCATAACCGTCCTTGTCGATTTTTTCCACATATGTTATGCCGTTCACGGTTATTTTAACTGTTTCGCCCACAGCAGGATTTCCATCCTCGTCAAATACCTGAATTCTGTAATTTGATCCCAGATAATCCATTACTAAATCATCAGCGGATATTCTAGGCACACACTTGATTTCAACAGAATATTGGGCATTGACAATTGATGCGGTTATGATTCCTTTCTTGCCGTTTGAGGAGAACTTGATGACATCTCCAAAGGTGGATATGTTTTTGTCAGCATTACCATTTGTTGAGGTTATTCCCAAATCAACAGGCTCCAAAATAGAGGCATTATATTTCCCGATAGAACCTGCAACATTATAACGGAACAAATCAAAGACAACATCAGAACTTCCCAAATATTGAACAGGATTAGGGTTGGCTGTGGCATTTAAGAATAGCCATGCACTGCAATCGGCAGTACCATTGATTAATGGTAACTCTTTGTAATTAGTGGCATTATGCCCAAACCAATTATCATTAGCATTCAATTTTGAACCGCTGCTATGATAGATATCATAAGCTCTTACGGCATTCAAGAGAATATTTCTGGTTATATTTGTACCATCTGCGGATTCGACATAGATGATTGATTTAGCCTGATTGTTCATAAATAAACAATAGGATATTGTATCTTCGATGCTTTCACGATAGAAAGAAACAATTCCCTCATCCATAGCATTATTGCTTATGAAATTAGAGTTGATATCATTTTCGATTGATGTTGCATTAATTAAAATCGCACCGCCTTCATAAGCGCCATTATATACGAAACGGGAATAAATAGCATTGTTATTGAAAGGCCTAGTCATTTTAAGTTTAGGAATCTCAATTCCATATACAAATATTGCACCTCCTGCCAAAGCGGAGTTCAATACATAATCACCTGTGAACATGGAATTCTCAGCGGCTCCAACAATGCATATTGCACCTCCCAAACCGACAGGCAAAGCATGGTCATTATATTCGATTATTTCAGGAACAATAGCATCTCCCATCTGATAATTAACGACTGTATTATTTACAAAATGAGCGTTTATTTGAGAAGCATTGACATAGCATGCACTAATTGCACCGCCTATCGCAGCGGTGTTGTTTACAAAGAAACCGTCGATATTGGAATATTGTAAAAATGGAAGATCCATTGCACCACCAATCTTAGCGCTGTTCTTAATGAAATAGCCGGTAATGTTGGAATTTATTACTAAGTCAACACCACCTATTGCACCGCCCAACTCGGTAGCCCTGTTTTCTACAAAGGTACCGTTGATTTTGGAATTTTCCAGAATTCCATCAATGCAGATTGCACCTCCCCATGCAAGAAGGTCAGCACCAATTAAATCTACATCATTCAATGCATCATTTGAAATGAAATTACCGGAAATGTTAGTCTGGTTTGCGAAAACAGCAAAGATTGCTCCACCTTGAACAGCATAGTTGAATAAGAAATCACCCTCAATGGTGGAATCCTTTACAACAGGAAGGAACAATGAACCGCCGACTCTTGCATGATTGGACTCAAAACTGCCTAAAATGAAAGAGTTTTTTACAACCCCAAGAACAGATATGGCACCGCCTGTATTAGCACCTTCGTTATTTGTAAACTCACCGACAATATTGGAATTTTCAACCTCGCCGGCAACAGTTATAGCGCCACCAAAACCAAGGCCCATCTCATGTGCCTGAGTAAAGTTAAAAATATATTCTAAAATCTTTTCATCAACATATTCACTGAGATATGCTTCAATTTCCTCCACATCAATAAACTCCATGAGGTTTAAATCTGCAGTGTTATTTATGAAATCTGAATCTATATTCGCATCGCAAATGAAGTTTGTATTTATTGCTCCACCTATCAAAGCTGTGTTGTTTACAAATTTAGCAGAAATATTGGAATTTTTTATAGATGGAGTATTTAGTGCACCTCCAAGCAGAGCAATGTTATGCATGAAACTGCCGGTGACATTGGACCTGTCTATGCCTTCCATAACAAATATCGCTCCGCCCATACTGATAGCATGGTTAAATACAAAGTCCCCTTCAATCGATGAATCCTCGATAACTCCATTGGAGAATATAGCTCCTCCAAGACAATGCATATCGTCAGTTAATGGAAAGTACTCAAGGAATTGTACAGTATTATTGAAGAAATCACCATCTATTTTCGTGCGGATAATGCTTCCAGTAGTATAAATTGCACCACCCATAAGAGCAGAGTTATTTGCAAAATAAGCGGAAATCAATGAGTTTTCGATGGTTCCATTGACAAATATCGAACCACCCTTGAGGGCATGGTTGTTTATGAAATCGCCACCAATATAACTGTTTACCAGTCCATTCTCAAAATTAAGTGCATTTTTGAATGTTATTCCAGTGATGTTAATTTCACGAGCTTCAACAAAGAAAATTGTGCCTTCGCCTTTTGCATCGAATACAACTTCACCAGGGCCAAAACCTGTAAATGTTAAATTATGATTGATTGTCAATCCTATATTCTCTTCAATACCAGTATATTCTCCAGCAGCAATATGAATTATGTCTCCATCTTTCCTACCTTCTGCGCTTAAAGCGCTATTTAAATTTGAATAGGGGTTTTCAGAAGTCCCATATTCATCACCGGTATAACTGGAATTTACATAACATTCTGACACATCAGTTAAGATTTCTCCATTATTTGACGCTGACAATGCATCATCGCTTTCATCATTCGCAGATACCTTTAAAGTATCATCCTGTATTTCGTCTGTCTTTATATCATTTGTTATTGTGTTTATTTGTGTATTATTTTCTATGGCGGCAACATCGCCAGTGTCTTCAGCTGCACTAACAGTAGAAACTGCAACCAAAGATATGAAAAATATTGCAAGCACCATCCATTTCTTGTCCAACATAAAAGTATCATCTCGCTAACTTTTAGTCAATAATATGTTTATATTTAAAGTATATTTATTTATTGGCATTATCAAAAAAAAATGTTGAATAATTTTTACAAAAATTAGCAAAATATAAATGTTGGTTCGAAATGTTAAAATTCCAGTTGCTCAGCAAGGCACATCTTGCAAACCGCATTCGGAGATTCGAGATTGGCATCCTTGACCGGACAGTAGAATTTGCCGTCCTTCTCTTCAACATATAGGGAACCTGGAAACGGTGTGCCCACCGGATGGATGGGTTCCTCCAGAATAAAAGTGGTGTAAATTGAAATTATCCCATAGATTAACGGGAATTTGGTTTTTGAAGTGACTGATTCATTAATATGATATGACTTTAAGGTGGATATGGCATCAATAAACTCCTCTTTATCAATGTCATGTTCATACTTGTTATCGTCGCTGTGAACATCCTTGATGCGACCTAAAAAGTATTTGACGTAGACACCATGACTTTTTTGTTTATAGTTATCCTGCACATATTTGCTTTCCTCAATCATTTCCGCATTGACCTTCATCAAATCAAATACTGAAATGGTTCCCGCATATTCCTTCAATATATCTAAAACGGATTCTGTTGAGATGCTTTCCTCGTTTGAAACAACATTTGAAAAATCATCATACATATTCACTGAATCATTCATAAAACCATCTGAAATATAATATCTCAATTAAAAAATAAAAGGGTTTCGCATGACTTGATTATTCCATTCTCAGACCATTTCAAATGCCTAGAATATGCTCTTTAAAAATTCAAAAAAAATAAATATGAATTTTAAGAAAGAACTTAGTTGTCTTTAAATTTTGAATTATAATTCAGAAAATGATAGCTATGAATGAAAATTACATGACAACAAACAGATTGGAAGCATTTTATGATGCAATTATCGCAATCATAGTAACAGTTTTGGTTTTGGAATTGCCGCAACCTGCCACTGCATCAATTGAATCAATTTTAGCGCTTAAAACTGCATATTTTGCATATCTGATAAGTTTTTTAGTTTGCACCAACCTGTGGCAATACCATCATATAATATACAATCATGTTGAAAGAATCACCCCAAAAATCATTTGGCAAAACATAATATTGCTGCTGGTTATTTCATTACTTCCTTATTTAACTACATTTGTTGCCAATAATCC